>DATGYF010000772.1:0-8669 GCA_035298145.1 Terriglobales bacterium
CGCTGACCGTCCCAATCGCCTTCCCTGGTTCCGGCCGAGCGTTCCAGAGAATCCATCAGAATGCGGCGCAGCCGGTAGCGGCTCTCGAGATCGGTATTCACGATCTCAAATCCGACTTCGTTCACCCGCGCGCGCCTCAACAATACTTGTCCGCGAATGTGACGGCCGCCGGCGGCGATGTCGATGTTAGCTTCCGAGCCCACGCGGAGATTGTCCTCTTTGGTGCCCATGCCGCCGCCCAGGCTCAATTCACGGATCAGAATGCTGGATTTCCCCCACGAACTGCTGATGCTCGCGTGCAGCGTCCGGCGTAGCACAATGCGCTCGTAGCGGCGCTGCCGTACCCACGGGCAGGCTGGCGCGGAATCCAGGGGGGCGATAGCCAGCTCTCCAGGTTCCAGCCCGCTATCCGACATGACCTGGCTGCCATAGCGCGGATCAATCTTGACCAGGGCCTGGGCCGCGGCAATGCGCAATTCCCGGTGATGGCTCCATCGCCACATCTTTTTCGCTTCCAGCAGGCCGCGCAGCACCGGCACCGCATCATTTTCCCGCAGCCGGCCCAGCGACTCCACCGCCTTCAACTGCAGCAAGGGAGAGCGCCCCTGCGCTTCACCCGCTTCCGCCATGACGACCAGGGGTGGGACCGCGGTGCGATCGCCACTCATACCGATTTCATCAATGGCCTGGGGCAGGACCAGCGCATCAAGAATTTCCAGCAGTTCCAGCAGGGACCGTCCCCGGTCATGGGCCGCGCCATAGGCCACCTGGCGCACCACCACGTCGTGATAGAAGCGGTTCCACTCCGGCAGGCGGTTTGGCAGCAACTCCAGCAGGCTGGGCACATCCAGTCGGCTCAGCAGGCCTACCACCGAAGCGGCCTGGCGGGGCTGTCCCATGCGCAGCATGTCGCGTAACTGCTGCTGGGCGGGCGCTCCCAGTTCCTTCACAATATCTATGATGCGGTCACACTCTTCCCGCCGCATGCAGCGGAAAAACCGCTCTGATAGGTGTTCCACTGCCGCTCCCGATGTCCTGCGCAAAACCTGCAACAGGTCGGTCGGAAGCTGCGGCAGGTACATCGCTTCTTCGATAAACTCCGGCAATCGGTTTTCCACCCCGATGCGAGGGCGCAGCTCTG
This sequence comes from Terriglobales bacterium, assembly GCA_035298145.1. Lineage (GTDB taxonomy): Bacteria > Acidobacteriota > Terriglobia > Terriglobales > Acidobacteriaceae > JAIQFF01. The sequence continues at coordinate 1,142 of DATGYF010000772.1, forward strand.
TCGCCAGCACTGGTCGTTGCTTCGCGATATTCTCCATCGCGATACAAAGTTCATTGAGGGCGCCAAACTGCTTGCGGGTGCTGGCTTCGGTGCTGAGCCGCACAAAGGCCGCGCTCAGCATGCTTTGCAGGTCGGGGTCCGGCTCCTTGCCCATCAACTCCCCGATCTTGCGGATGGATGCCGCCATCAATTCTCCGCCGGCGGCGGCGAACAGGTCAGCCAACTGGCTTATGCCGGTCGCGATCTTGCGCCGCGGCTCGATGTCTTTCGCCTCCAGGCAGTTCAGGTAATTTTGCAGGATGGCAACCGCGGTTTCCTTTTCGCCGCGGTCCAGCAATATCTCCACAAACTGGCGCACGTTGCGCGGCGGCACGCAGGGCGCCTCATGCGATAGCAGCACGCTCTTTTTGCCGGCTTCCGGCACTTCCGCCCAGAACATCCGGTCCAGAATGTCGGCATGCGATTCCACCAGGATGCCGGCCTTGCTCATCTTGTCTTCCTGCAACTTCAGGATCTGGCGCAGGGTATCCATCTGCCGGCTCATGTGCTCCATCATCTGGTGCACCGCATTGACCTTCACTTCACCCTTCTGGAATCGTTCCAGGGCAAAACGAATGGCCATGTGCTCGGCTGCCTTCATCAACAAGGGCGTGTTGTCCGCGTCCTCTACCGAAGTCTGCGCCGCCAGGCTTCCCAGCAGTTGCTGCAGGTTGACTTTGGTATTGGGGTCAACCGTGGTTAGTTCTTTCTGCAGGGCCGTGGTGTCGGCGTTGGGGTCGCCGCCTACTTCCCCAAATCGTGTCAGCAGACGGATGGTCTGAATGACTTCCTCTTCCTGCAGAGGCACGACTCCGCCCCCCCAGGTTCCGCCACCCGTAACGGGAACCCCACCCCCCAGCGCCGGGCCGGCATTCGGAACGCTGCCTACCGGCGGGCCCCCGGCGATACCGCCGCTCTTCGCGCCTTCCGCGGCCGCAATCAATTGCAGGAGCTTCTGTGGATCGTTAAGCCACTGCTTGAATTCCGGGCCCAGTGTCTGCGCCGCAATCTGGGCTGCGATGCTGATCTCGCCGGTCGAAGGATCGGCCGCGACAAATCGTACTTCATTGATCCGGATCGAAGCCGTCTTGCTGTCTCCGAAAGTGCTCTTGATCTCTTTGACCACATCCTGGGCCCGCGATCCGCCCATGGCGAAGGCCCGCACGAGCTGGATAAATTCGTCCTTCGTGACCTGGTTCGAAAAATGGATGCTGGCCAGGCCCGCCGTGGTCAGCAGTTGAGCGAAGCTGCGCTCCGCCTGCCCCGTCTCCAGGGGAATTCCGTCCAGCAGCAGCTTGTTTTCCGAGACGCCCAGCAGGAACGCCCCGTCCGCTCCCTTGGGCAGGCCGTCTTGCAGTTCTTTCCACGTGCTTACGAACTGGCCTTCGGTGCGTTTGTGGTCGAGCCCATAGAGGCGGACATACTTCACCAATATGTTCAAACTGTGGACAAACGCCCGGGCGGACGCGATCCTGGTGTCCTTGCTTGTGTCTGCCGTTGAGATACGCGGCTCCTCTAGAAAGGGCTTCTCGTACCGGCTAAGGGTAATGCGAAACCGTGAGAAGATACACATTACGGAGGTAATACCGCCCATTGGCCTCCCGTCAGGTCCATTAGGGCGAGAGAGGCGCTTCATTTAAAGAAATTGGAAGCCGTCGCAGCCCTACAGACCAGCCGCGATGCAGCGCAAGATTACAGCCCGGGGCGCAAGCCCCCGGGCAAGAGCGGGAAATGACGCAGCCCGAAACGGGAGAAAGAAACAGGTCACCGAATGACGGGCCGTTTCCAGCCTGATTGAACATCCCTTTGCCCATGCCGACAAAGCCCGACAAGAAGAAAGCCGGCCTCGCTTTTTGGATGCAGCGCGTCCTGGAAGAATGCGACCGGGCCGCTCTCAACTTCGCACCCGACCCAGTGCACGACCTGCGGGTGGCGCTCCGCCGCTGTTGTTCCATAGCTGACGGCATTGCTGCCATCGATCCAGATCCCCGATGGAAGGACATGAAGAAAGCAGGCAAACGCCTGTTCCGCCGCCTGGGAGAACTGCGCGACGTGCATGTCATGCAGGAGTGGGTCCACCTCCTGGACACGCCGGACGATCCCGTAACCGGACCCCTGCTGCAGTACGTCGCCGCCCGCGAGCCTCAATTGCAGCAGGAAGCGATGCAAGCGCTCGCCGAATTCGACCGCAAGCAGTGGCGGGCCTGGAGCCGTTCGCTTCCCCGCCGGATGGCAAGGATCCGCCCGGGCAGCCTGGTCTTCCGCCATCTCGCGCTCGAGCGCTGGACCGAGGCCCACAGGCTGCATCGCCAGGCAATGCGCAGGGACTCCCCGGCGGCATTTCACCGGCTTCGCATCGGCATCAAGCGCTTTCGCTACATTGTCGAAAACTTCCTGCCCGACGAGCACGCGGCTTGGAGCGTTGATCTCAAGCACATGCAGGACACGCTGGGCGAAATTCACGATCTCGACGTCCTCTGGCCCACTGCCGTGCGCGCCAACGTCTTTCCAGACAGCTATGCTCGCTCCCGCTGGCAAGACAGAATTCACCGGGAGCGGGTCCAGAGAAGCGAAGCCTATCGCCAAAAGATGTCCGGCAAGGACAAAGATTCCCTCTGGCAAGTCTGGCGCAGTCAGCTCCCCGACCGAAGGCAAACCGAATCCGCCGCCCTGCTTCGCCTCAAGCTTTGGGCCTCTTCACTCGACCCCGACTTCGAGCATTCGCGGCAAGTGGCTCGGCTCACTCTCCAGCTGTATGACGGATTGACGGCCCTGGGCAAAACCTCGAGATCCTCAACTCAGGAGCGCGACATCCTGCAGGCGGCCGCCTTGCTGCATGACGTAGGCAGGTTCAAGGATGAAAAGGGCCACCACAAAGCCTCTTATCAGATGATCCGCCGCCTTCCGCCGCCGCTGGGCTGGCGCGCCCAGGACCTGCTCACCGCCGGCATCGTCGCCCGCTATCATCGCGGCGCCCTGCCTCGCGCCGGACAGAGGCCGCTCCGTGGTTTACCTCTCGGACAAAGGCAAGACATAACCAGACTGGCGGCCATTCTTCGTCTGGCCAACGCCTTCGATGCCGCTCGCGACCACCGCGTCCAGCGCCTGCAGGTCGTGAATGGAAACGATGGCAACAGGAACAGAGTCCTGCTGATCGCAGCCCAGGGCTATTCCTCCCGCGATCACCAGGCAGAAGCCATCGCCGCCGCCCGCCACCTGCTGGAAATCGTCTATCGCCGCCCCGTCATGATCAAGCCGATGAAGGCATCAACCCCAAAGCCAAGTCCAACAAGCAGGAAACTTAAACAGAAACCGAAGCCAGCCAGCAGCCAGAGGCCAGCAGCTAGAAGCTAGAAGCTAGAAGCTACTCAGTCACTTCCATCTCCCGCGCCCGCCGCGTACAGATACACCATGACCCACGCGCAACTGGTGGAAAAAGCGGTGCAGTGGCTGCGCGCCTGTCGCTGTGGCGTGGTCCTCTCCGAGCAGGCTTGCGTCAGCGGAGAAATGCCCGACGCCATCGGATGGAAGCGCGCCAACCATTCCGTCCTGATCGAGTGCAAGATTTCCCGCGCCGACTTCCTGGCCGACCGCGACAAGCCCTTCCGGCAAGAACAGGAGCAAGGACTGGGTTGCGAACGTTTCTATCTCACCCCGCCGGCTTTGCTGCAGCTCAAGGAGCTACCTCCGGGATGGGGTCTGCTGGAATTGCGCCAGCGCAAGGTCGAAGTCGTGCGCCGCTCCGCCCGCAACCTCCGCACCCCGTCCGGCCTGGCCTATGAGATGAACCTGCTGCTGGCCAGCCTGCGCCGTGTGGAAATACGGATCGAGCCCCAAACCATCACCGAATTCCTCAAGTGGAAAAACCGGATGCAGCAATACAACGGTGGCGCCTGTCCCACCGGCATCGAACCCACCCAGGAAGAGAAGAATCATTTCCTCGAGACCGGCTCACTGGAATCGCAAACCACGTAGGTGACCACAAATCACGTAGGGACGGCTGTCCCCAGCCGTCCGGTCGAGCGAAGCTCGACAACCTGTGCCGCGCCAGAAAGGCCAAAGCCCGACGTCCGAAGTCCGAAGTCCGACGCCCGAAGCCCGGGACCCCAAAAACAAAACCGGGCTGGTTGGCCCGGTTCGAGTGGCGTCGAGTTGAGATGCGGTCACATCACCACGCGGCGCGTACTGGCAACAAGCGTTCTCGGGTCAGTTTGACCAGAAATGTCACTGCTATCTCGTGCCAGCCAAAAATAAACGGAGACGGGAGGAACATGCCTTACCTAATGCAAGCGCCATGCCAACCTGAACATGACCCTATGCTTTCTAAAATACCGGTAAGTGATTGATATATAAGCTATTAAGTTGTCAGCACTACAGGCTTGCGGGGTGCCGGACGCCCCGGAGGGAAAAGACTTTCTCAACTGGGAACAAAACCTGCCACGAACCACGCAGGGGCGGACGCCTCGTCCGCCAAGCCGGGACCTCCGGGCCTACGCGGGCGACCGCTATGCCAGGCGCGCTCTACAGCTCCCGCCGCCCTTCCATCGCCTTCAGCATGGTGATTTCGTCGGCGTATTCGATGTCGCTGCCCACCGGAATCCCCATCGCGATCCGCGTTACTTTGAGCCCCGCGCGCCGCAATTGCCCGGAAAGATAAGTCGCGGTCGCCTCGCCTTCGATCGTAGGATTGGTGGCCAGGATCACTTCATCCACCTGCCCGTCGTCCACCCGCCGCATCAGGTTCGAAATCCGCAACTGGTCCGGCCCTACTCCGTGCAGCGGCGAAATCGATCCATGCAGCACGTGATAGACGCCGTTAAAGTGCCTGGTCTTCTCGATGGCCGCGATGTTGGTCGGTTCTTCGACCACGCATACCATCCGCTGGTTGCGGGTCGCGCTGCTGCAGTACACGCAGGGGTCAACGTCAGTGATGTTATTGCAGATCGAACACAGGCGCAGGTTGGCCTTCACATCGCGCACCGCCGCCGCCAGCCCTTCCGCATCCTCGTCGGAAGAGCGAAGAATATGAAAGGCCAGCCGCTGCGCGCTCTTGCTCCCAATGCCCGGAAGTTTTTTCAGCGCTTCGATCAGCCGCGCCATCGGCTCCGCAAATTTAGACATGATTTGTATTCAGGGAAAATCAGAGCTCAGTTAATGACTGGTCCGAAGATTTTGATTTTTCGATTCTAAAATCATCAATCCGTAAATCTACAATCCCGGTATTCCCATTCCGCCCAGCATCCCGCCCATGGTGGACTGCATGGCTTCATCGACTTTTCGGCCCGCCCCGTTGATGGCCGCAGTGATCAGGTCCTGCAGCATCTCCAGATCGCCTGACTTCACTGCCTCGGGATCGATCCTGATGTTCAGCACCTGCTTGCTGCCGTCCATCTTCACCGTAACCGTGCCGCCGCCAGCCGAGCCCTCGACCACGGTTTCCTGCATCTTCTTCTGCAGGGTTTCGTACTGCTGTTTGGCCTGCGACATCAGTTCCTGCAGGTTGAATCCGGCCATGGCGTTTGTCCCCGGCTTTCTCTGCGCCTCCGCGATCTAGCGCTTGTTCTTGTAGTCGATAATCGTGCGAATTTCCGCCCCGAACTTCTCTTGCATGCGCCGCACCACGGGGTCCTGTTCGGCGCGGCCACGGCCGCCGCCATTGGTGGATGCGGGACGCGCCGCAGTCTGCACCGTTCCGCCCGGCGCCACCCGCACCTTCACCGCACGTCCCAGCGCTCCGCTGGCCGTGGCAATCATCAGCCGCTTCGCATCCGCGCTCAGCGACATCTCAATCACAGCCGCCGACGATGCCACTTTGATCACCACGTCATTGCCTTCCACCTGCCACTCGCCGGCTGCCAGCAGGTTGGCCAGAATGCGCTGACCCGCTCCGTTTAACGCATTCAGCACGGCATCGCGCAAATCGGTGGGAGATTCTTCCGGAGCCTTCTGGATTTCTGGGGCGGCGACTTCAGGAGACAGTTCCTCCGCCTGCTGGACGACCACGGCCGGCGCCGCCGACCCCATTACCACGCTCGCCGCGCCACCCGCAACCGCGTGCACCCCCGACAGCGGAGTGCTCTCGACGGAGAGTTCCGGCTTCGATCCACCCTTGCGCGCTGTATCCGCCGCGAATGGCGAAACATTCGTGGAACGCGCCGACGATTGAGGCTCAGGTCTTCTGATGTCCGGCACCACCGATGGTTTGCCCAATGCCCGCGGCGTCGCGGTGCCCGCGGTTTCGCTGAGCAATTGCTCGATCGGCAACAACCGCTGTGCGTGCGCCATCTTCAGCAGGCCCAGCTCGAGATGAAAACGCTGCTCCTGCCGGTAGCCGAGTTCGCTGTGCGTACGCAGCATGATCTGCAGATGCCGCGCCAGGTCCTCTTCCTCAAACAACGCCGCGATGCGCGCCACCCGCTGCCGCTCGTCGCTTGAAATCTGCAGCAGGGAAGAGCCCGCTCCCGCGATCCTGGCCACCACCGTATTGCGCAGGAAGCGCACCATCTGCCGGGCAAAATGAGTGGGGCTATGGCCCTCGCTGATCAGCCGGTCCACCAGCCGCAGCACGGTTTCACTCGACCCCTGTGCTACTGCTTGCATGACTTCTTCCAGCACTCCGGAGGGAGCCGCGCCCACCAGGTTGCGCACCTGTTCAGCCGTCAGCCGCCCCGTGGACGAGGCAATGGCTTGATCGAGAATGGAAAGCGCGTCGCGCATCGAACCGTCACCGGCTTCAGCCAGCAAGGCCAGCGCATCCTCATCGGCTTCGATGTTTTCCCGCCCGGAAAGGTCCTTAAGCTGGTTGAGGATTTCTTCAAAGCCCACGGCGCGAAAGCTGAAATGCTGGCAACGCGATCGAATGGTCTGCGGAATGTCCTCGGGCTGGGTGGTGGCCAGCATGAAGACCACGTGGCCGGGCGGCTCCTCCAGCGTCTTCAGCAGCGCGTTGAAAGCCGCGTCGGTGATCTGGTGAGCTTCGTCCAGAATGTAGATCTTGAAACGGTCCCGCGCCGGACGGTAGCGCGTGCCCTCGCGCAACTCGCGGATTTCATCAATGCCGCGATTGGTAGCGGCATCAATCTCGATCACGTCCACCGAATTCCCCGCCCGGATTTCGGTGCATGACTCGCATACCCCGCACGGCTCCGCTACCGGCCTGTCCGACGACCGGCAGTTCAGCGCCATGGCCAGAATGCGCGCCACCGTGGTCTTGCCAATCCCGCGATGCCCGCTGAAAATGTACCCGTGCGCCGTCCGGCCCTGCTCCAGGGCATTCTTCAGGGTGCGGGTAACATGTTCCTGTCCGATGACCTCGGAGAATTTCTGTGGACGATACTTACGGGCTAAGACCTGATAGCTCATGACAGGAGAATCACTCATTATACCTTCGTAGTCGCCCCGCGGCAGTCCATTCCAGGGAGTTTGGTGGATGCGCCCGAACCTCCTCAGCTTTCTTCAGGTTCTCTTTGCGACCTTTGCGGCAAAGCTT
>DATGYF010000773.1:0-2121 GCA_035298145.1 Terriglobales bacterium
GCCGCAAGATACCCAGTTAGCTTGGATTCGAAGACCTGGCTGAGACTCTCGCACTCCGGGCAATTTTTCATAGGCCACTCCTGGGAACAGTTCCTCGAAGAACCCCTGGAGGCCGACCGCGGTCGTTCTTCTAGGGTTCAAGCTTCAATATCTCGTGCTCGGCCTGGAGCCAATCCTGCTTGTCCTTGCCAGGCTCACAACCACGGCCTTCGTAGAGCTGATGGGCGCGTCCTCTAATCCTGTTCTCCAATCCCGCTGGATCGGATACCTTTGCCACTCCTGCAGCAGTCTTTTTCGGGGTGGCGAGAGTTGTCGGCTTTGCTGTTGTTGTGGATGCCTGGGAAGCAAGCATGCTGAACCTCCTGGTCCGTTGTCTACTAAGGGGGAAGATACTTCAGATGGGCTGTCTTAGGTCAGAGAACCTGAAAGAGGTACGGGCGTACTCCTCAGTTCGACCCTACGCCGATTGCTCTGGTGTGTCAATCAATCGGTACTGGTGGAAGAGCCTACCCACATCGTATCCCCCTAGCGAGGTTGAAGGGCATGAGTGAGAAGCGCCGTAGCGAGCTGGCCGGACGGCTCCGCATAAGCCGGGAGGCCAGCGAGCGGGACTACAATCCGCTGCCGTGCCCACTCCCTACTTCACCTTGGTGCGGGAAATGAGGAGCGCTTACAACCATCGCTTGCGTCTGGTCTCTCACGCCCGCCAGCATGGCATTAAGCCCACCGCGCGTCTGTTTCAAACCACTGTCCCGACGGTGCGCAAATGGCTGCGCCGCTATCAGCAGCACGGTCTGCGCGGCCTCCTCGAACTCTCCCGCGCCCCCCATCACCAGCCCGGCAAAACTCCTGCCGACCTGGAACAGCAAGTCGTCGCTCTCCGTCAACAACTGCCCACCTTCGGGGCTCGCCGCCTCATCCGCGAGTTTGATCTCCCCCTCAGCCACCGCGCCCTGGAGCGCATCTGGCGCGCCCACGGCCTGCTCCATCCCCGCCGCAGAAAGTATCAACGCAAACAAGACCTGGCCCACATCAAAGCCAGCTGGCGTCTGTTCCAGCAGATCTCCGCTGACACCAAGGACCTCGACGATATCCCCCACTACTGGCCCCAGGCCCAGACCTTCGATCTGCCCGTCATCGAATACACGGCCCGCGAGGTGCGCAGCGGCCTGCTCTTCCTCGCCTTTGCCCAGCGCCGTTCTGCTGCCGCCAGCGCCCTGTTCGCCGCCCGCATCCAGCAACATCTGCAACGCTACGGGGTTTCGCTCCGCGATCTGGTCTGGCAGACCGACAACGGCGGCGAGTTCATCGGCAGCTACGACCGCCAGGGCCGCCGCACCGGCTTTCCCGCCGCTTTAGGCGACAGCCAGCACGTCCGCATCCCGCCCGCCGCTCACACCTTCCAGAGCGACGTCGAAACCGTCCACCGCCTGGTCGAAGACGAGTTTTTCGATCTGGAATCGTTCTCCGGCCGCGGCGACTTCCTCGCCAAAGCTCACACCTATCAGCTCTACTTCAACCTCGTCCGCCCCAATACCCACAAACAAAATCTCTCGCCCTGGCAGATCGTCGAGCAACTTCAACCCCGCTGGCCCCTCCAGCTCTGCTTGCTCCCGCCCGTCTTCTTGGATTATTACTTGAACGACTCTGGGGGTTACGATCTCCCTAGGCTTCCCTATCGTGTGTGGGTCGGACACTCCTGTCCGACGCTTTTGACCTTTTTGTTCGGATTGCAGCACCACAACCCAAAGTCAAGGACGTCGGACAAGAGTGTCCGACCCAACGACCACTTCACAGGCCCAATCCGCCATCCACCGCCAGGATCTGCCCGGTAATGAAGTGGGGCGCGGTAGCAAAAAACAGGGCCGCAGCGGCAATCTCTTCGCCTTTGCCGTTGCGCCGCATCGGAGTCTGCCGGGCCATCTTCTTCATGAAGGATGCCGCAGCTTTTTCTCCCAGATCGATCATTCCCGGGGCGACGCAGTTGACCGCGATCTCCGGCGCCAGGGCTTTGGCCATCACCCTGGTCAGCATGTGGACCGCGGCCTTCGACGAGCAATAGTGCGCATGACTGGCCCAGGGACGCAGGCCACCCAGCGAGCCCATGTTGATGATCTTTCC
>DATGYF010000774.1:0-3644 GCA_035298145.1 Terriglobales bacterium
CAGGCCACTCTGGAAGCGACCCGGGTATTAGTAAAGGAAGGTTTTACAGTTCTTCCCTATACTTCTGATGACATTGTGTTTGCGAAGCGCTTGCTCGATGCCGGAGCCGCCACTGTCATGCCGCTCGGGGCACCTATTGGCAGCGGGCTGGGGATTCAGAATGCCGCCAACATTCGCATCCTGCGGGAAATGATTACCGGAGTGCCCCTGGTCCTGGATGCAGGCGTGGGCACCGCTTCCGATGCCGCTCTGGCAATGGAACTGGGAGCCGACGCGGTGCTGATGAATACGGGAATCGCGAATGCCCAGGACCCGGTGTTGATGGCCGAGGCCATGAAACATGCTGTGCTGGCCGGGCGCCAGGCTTACCTGGCGGGACGGATGCCGCGAAAGCTCTACGCGACTGCGAGTTCGCCATTGGAGGGCGTGGTGCGCTGATTGAAGATGAGGCGTTCACGATTCCAGTCCTCGTGTGTCACAACCGCTGGCGGGCAGATTCCTAAAACTGCAGTCCCACTTTTGTTTTCCCGGTCCGGAAGCACTTTCGTCCTTGACAATGCGGCGGGGTGTCCAGAGAATGCGCTCGCGCCCTGTGCAAATTCATTCAGGAGGTTTCTCATGTTTCAAATCAGGCTCGTTATCGCACTATTAGCCGCAGTTGTATTGCTGCCAGGAAGTTCAGTAGCCCAATACAATTCCGGCGACTCCGGCCAGTACGTCATCCTCAGTGCGCAATACGGCACTGCCCAGCACCACGTGGACGTCACCAATCGTTTGAAGGAGTTGGCCCGCCAGGACCGCACCTTCCGCATGGGCAACAGCACTTTTGGCGTGGATCCTGACAAGGGGCGGGACAAGACGCTCCGCATTTACGCCCGCGGGCCGAACGGGCAGGAACGCATGTTCGAGTATCGCGAAGGCAGTACGGTGGACGGCTCACAGTTCCGCAGCTGGGGTCGGGGCGACTGGGGCCAGGGCGGCTGGAGTGGTAACTGGGAAGGCGGTGGTTATGGCGGAGGTGGCTATGGCGGCGGTGACGACCGCGACTCCGGCCAGTACGTCATCCTGAGCGCGCAATATGGCACTGCCCGGCACCACGTGGACGTGACCAACCGTTTGAAAGAGCTGGCTCGCCAGGACCGAACCTTCCGCATGGGCAACAGCACCTTTGGCGTGGATCCCGACAAAGGACAGGACAAGACCCTCCGCATCTATGCGCGCGGGCCGAACGGGCAGGATCGCATGTTCGAGTTTCGCGAAGGCAGCACAGTGGACGGCTCCCAGTTCCGCGGCTGGGGCCGCGGCGACTGGGGACAGGGCGGCTGGAATGGAGGATGGGAAGGCCGCGGGCGTGAACCGCAACCCGAGATGACTGCCGCCCTGCAGAACCTGCGTGAAGCCCAGAGGAACCTGCAATTGGCTACGCGCGACAAAGGCGGCCACCGGGCCAATGCGGTGCGGATTATCGGCCAGGCCATCGCAGAGGTCGAGGCCGGCATTCAATATGACGATAGGCATTGATAGCCGGGTCAGCCGTCTTTCGGCCCAGCGGCGCTACCCGGGCTGAGGCTCACCGCTTCCTCTTGCGCGGCGCGGTGCCCGGAAGCGCCGATCTTCCATGGGCGCGGTTCGTTATCCTGCCGGCGGGATGGAGCTCCTGATCAGCTCCGTCTCGCCTTGGATCGGAGGGTTAAGAAGTTTCCTTCCTTGAACAAAAAATCGAAGCAATTCACAGCTTATCCACAGTCCTCTACGGGCTAGATTGCTGCTTGCATTAAAGAAGGGAAACATCCGTGAAGGGAAAGCAGAAGGTCCTGGCCGCAGCCGCGCTTTGGGGTGGGTGCGCATGGTTCGTCAGCATGGATGTGGATTTCCTGGTGACCCATCTCCAGAGCGCTCCGCATTGGCTGCTGCAGGGGTTTCGGGCCCTGTTCATGGGAGTGAGCGTGGCCATCGGTTATGTGGTATATCGCAAATACCTTCTTGAAATGCAGACCCGGAGCGAAAAATATGCGGAGATTCGGGCGCAGATCCGCCGGATGCTTGCCGATTTGCTCACCGTTTCCGACGAAGACCTGATCCACCAGCTGCAACGCACCATCCAGCGTATAGAGCAGCTGCTCAAACGCCATGAACCAGAAGCGGCTCGCCACGGCGCGGAACCGAAAAAGCCAAAGGTGGCATGAACACGGGCCAACCCCAGGGAGTGGAGAGTCGGCCAGATCGCCAATTGAGCGGTCCTCAAACCCTGACCCGGAGGTTCACAAAAATGAGAGACACCGTCCGATGTCCCTATTGTGTGTCAGGCGCTGAGTCTTTCGCCATGGTCGCTCATGTGGATGGCAGGTACATCTGCGGAAAGTGCGGCCATACCGCGTATCCCGACGATGCAGCGTATGTATGCCGCTGCCCGCAGTGTCAGGAATTGACCGACGCCAGAATGGCCAGTTGAGGCATACACACGCCACTTTGCCCCAGCCTTGAAGGGCCTGCGTCAGTGACATAGAAAGTCAGCGATCGGGGAGGAGCAACCCGCTCTCCTGGCAGAAGGCGGGCTATGCCAGACCGCCTTCACGGGCAAGTTTCAGCGCCTCGATAGCGGCGCCTCGGGCGCCGGCGGTATCGCCATTGGGCATTACATGGATGGGAATGCCGGCCTGCTCCTCGCGCTGGGCCGGCATGGCGGCGCGGATCTGCTCGATAAACCAATCCTGAAACTGCTTGCCGGTTTCGAGCGCGCCACCGCCGACGATGAATGCGTCGGGATCGAACGTGTTCACCATCTCATCGAAGAACAGACCCAGCGCGTGCGCCTGCACGCGGAAAACTTCCCTGCTCAGAGCATCACCCTTCTCCGCCAGGCCGCGCACCAGTTTGGCCGCCTGGTGGAAGTCCATCCTGGCCAGTTCATGACCGGGATAGCGCGGCAGAAAATAGGGCAGGATATTCTTTTCGATGGCAGTGAGCGAGCACAGCGATTCCAGGTCGCCGGTGCGCCCGCAGTTGCATTCCGGATTGAGGCCGCTGGTTCCGGCGATGCTCTGATACGGAATCAGCACGTGGCCCAGCTCTCCGCCGAATCCGTTCTTGCCCTTCACCACATTGCCATCGAGAATGACGCCGCCGCCGTTGCCGGTGCCGATGATGCTTGAAATTGAAGTCTCGCGGCTGTTGGGGCCGAAGATGGCGTAGTGTCCCCAGAGCGCCGCCGCGTTGGCGTCGTTCAAATAGGACACTGGTTTACCGAGCTGGCGCGCCAGGCCCTCACGAATATCGAACCCGGCCCAGCGGGGATGGACAAAGTTGGTGGAACCGCGCGCACTGAGCTGCCCCGCGGCGCTGGCCGGACCGGGAGTATCGAGGCCGACGGCGACCACGTCGTCAAGCGTCACGCCCGCCCTGGCTGCGGCCAGTTTCAGACCGTCTGCGATCTGCTGCAGGCAGATGTCAGGTCCCTGCCTGGCCAGGGCAGGATGCTCGAACAGCCCCTCGATGAGAAATTTCTCCTGCTGATTCAGCAACGTGTAATTGATGGCGGTCCCACCCAGATCGACTCCGGCCACGACTTGCACAGTTCTCTCCTCGGCCTGTGACACCGGCTTCGCCACAGCTTAGCAGAACTCGATTCGAATTCTGTCGGGAAC
>DATGYF010000775.1:0-6567 GCA_035298145.1 Terriglobales bacterium
AGCGAGTTCTCCAACGCCGGAGGCGAAATTCTGGGGGTCGAGCCCCAGCTCAGCGACATAAGCTATCTTCCCCTGAAGGAAGGACGCTGGCTCAATGAACTGGACGGATCGCAAAGGCGCAACGTGATCGTGCTGGGGAACGAGCTGCTGAAGACTCTGTTCCCCGGTCGTCCCGCGGTGGGCTCATTCGTTCTGCTAAACGGCATCCGGTTTGAAGTCGTAGGCAGCATGCCGCACCTCGGCCGCGGCGACAACAACTGGCTGAACATGCGGGGCTACATCCCTTTCCAGGTAATGGCGACATATTTCCCGCTCAAGGGGGAAAACCATGAAAACTCCATTTCGTTCATTGAATATCAGCCAACCGTAAGGGCGGAGCACGAGCTGGCCCAGAACGATGTTTTCAAGATCATCGCCCGTAATCACGGCTTCGACGGCAGCGACGAAAACGCGTTCGACAGCTGGGATACGATCAAGCAATCACAAATGGTAGGGACGATTTTCGACGTCATGAACATGTTCCTGGGAGCGGTGGGAATGGTCACACTGGCCCTGGGCGCCATCGGTGTCATCAATATCATGCTGGTAGCGGTCAGCGAACGCACCCATGAGATCGGTTTGCGCAAGGCGCTGGGCGCCACCAACCGCAGCATCCTGTTTCAATTTTTTCTGGAAGGATTGCTTCTTACCCTGGGCAGCGGACTGATCGGCATGGGCCTGGCGACCACCTTGATGGCGATGCTGGGTACGGTGCAGGGGCCGGGAGGATTTGATCCCCCCAAACTGGTACCGATGTCGGCCGTTCTGGCGATTGGCAGCCTCACACTGGCGGGGGTGGTGGCGGGTCTGTATCCCGCGCGCAAGGCGGCCATGCTGCAGCCCGTAGAAGCGCTCCGGCAGGAGTGATGAAATCTGTAAATTGGGCTTTTGGGAGATGGTGCACGCTGAAGCTGACAGGGAAAGTGCGGAAGTCAAGAGCGTCGGAGAAGAGTGTCCGGCCCACACCCGTCCGAATTGCTCAATTGCAAAATGACCCAGTGACCTCATATGTTTCGTGATCTGCTCCGCGAAGCCTACGGCGCCATGCGGCACAATCGCCGCCGCACCGCGCTCACCATGCTGGGCATGGCCTGGGGCATTGCTACGGTAGTCATGCTGCTGGCTTATGGAGATGGTTTTGGCCAGGCCTGCGCCAATATCTTCGCCAATTTCGGCACCAAGCTGGTCATCGTGGTTCCGGGCCGCACTTCTTTGCAGGCGGGCGGTCAGAAAGCGGGAGTCCTCGTCCGCTTCACTCTGGAGGATGTGGAAGCGCTCAGCACCAACCTTCCTCAGATCACCAATATCACTCCCGAAGTCGGCAAGCAGGCGCACGTTCAGTACGACACCCGGGTCTTCGACTTCCCGGTCACGGGAAATTATCCCAACGTGCCTGCGGTCCGCGTACTGAAACTGGCGCAGGGCCGCTACTACAACGCCGAAGACGAGATCCAGCACTCGCGAGTAGCGGTAATCGGCTCGGAAGCAAAGGAAAAACTCTTCTCCGGGCGCAATGCCCTGGGTGAGCACATTCGACTGGACGGCCTAAGCTTCGAGGTGGTGGGCGTGCTCGACGCCAAGATGCAGGAGGGCAATGACGATATAAACCGCGTGGTATACGTCCCCTTCACCACCATGAGCGATCTGAAGGATACTCATTACCTCGACTCCATCTGGTTCACCTACCAGACGCCTGAGTACGAGCGTCTGGAACAGTCGGTCCGCTCCATCCTCGCGGTGCCGCATAAACTCAACCAGTCTGACCGCCAGGCGGTCAGGGTGTTCAACCTCATGATGCAGGTGCACCAATTCGAGATCATTACTTTGGGGCTGAAGGTCCTGATGGGTTTTATCGGCACTCTTACGCTGGGGATCGGCGGCGTCGGATTGATGAACATCATGCTGGTGTCGGTCACCCAGCGCACTCGTGAAATCGGCGTGCAGAAGGCGCTGGGAGCGCCCCGGCGCTACATCCTGATGCAGTTTCTCGCCGAGGCCCTGACCATCACTTTCATCGGCGGGGTGCTGGGAGTGATCCTGGCTTACACGGTCGCGCTTTCCGTGGGCAGGCTTACGTTATACAGCGCTTTCGCGAAAAATGGGGAAGCCGGCGATATCCGTCTGATCATCGCCCCCGGAACGCTGATCGCGGCCACGCTGATTCTGGGCTTCGTAGGCCTGGTCAGCGGCATGGTTCCCGCCTTCCGCGCCTCCCGCCTCGATCCCATCGAAGCCCTTCGCCACGAATAAAAATCAAATAATATGTGTGGGAACAGGAGAGCAGACTGCACTATGAAATTTGCCAGAATCGTCTTTCGGGTGGCCGCCATCTGGGGCGTCCTGGTAATCACTCCGCTTTATTTCATGTTTGACCTGATCGGCCGCAACGATCCCCCGGCCATCACGCACCCGGCATTCTTCTACGGCTTCGTAGGGGCTGGGTTGGCCTGGCAGTTCGCCTTTTTCATCATCGCGACCGATCCGGCGCGCTACCGGCCGCTGATGATCGTTTCCGTGTTCGAAAAATTCAGCTACGGGATTGCCGTGGTGCTTCTGGTGATCCAACACCGCACGCGGGCGTCGGACCTGGTCTTCGGCGGGGTGGATCTGCTGCTGGGTATCCTGTTCATGATTGCTTTCTTCAACACGCCGCGTCGTCTCGCCTGATGGTCAGGCAATTTCTCGGCTAGTGGCTCAATTTCGGTTCGTGATGAAGTTGCTGCCGTAGCGTTTCGACGATCAGGCCGATCAAGCCATAGGTGGCAGCATTCGCAAGCAGGGACCAGTACAACCCGAGGGCAAAGTGGAAATGAATACTCGCAAACACAACCGGGCAGGTTATTTCCACGAGACTTAGAATCGGATCGCCGGAAGTCATCGCTGGAGGTGCGCTGGCGAAGGCGTAGAAGGCCCAACCGGCCGCAACCAGAAAGCCCACACCCGCCCACAATGCAATACGGTATTTCATGGTTAAACCCCCGGCCATTTCTGTCTCAATAGTCTCACCGATTCCTGCAAACTCCAAACATGACTGACCGCTGGCCTATAATCGTACGGCTCACAGCGTGGTGAGCTCTCACGAAAGAAGACATGCAATCCACTCACAGCCGCGAGTCCGGCAACTGGTTGACCAGTGTGCTTACCGATGTGCACTTCTGGGTGCCGGTGGCGGTCCTGATCGGCGGACTGCTGCTGCTGGAATACATCCACTGAACCACCGAACCGAGGATTAACGGAAGATGCAATCGGTCGTGACACCCGGGAACGAGTCGAAAGCAGATAAGGTCTCACGCGCGCGGAAGCTGCAGGTGCTGGGAATTCTTTCCGGCTTCACCGCGGGTGCATGGCTGGGCGCCGCGGAAGCGCCGACCAAGCTGGTTTCCGTAGGCGTGTCACCGCTGGTAATTTCGCTCATCATGGTGACCGGCGTTTTTCTGGCGCGCTGGAGCCTGCCGGCTTTGATCCTGGGCACGTCGTCCGTCCGCGCCGACCTTCGGCGCGCGCCTCACCTGATCATCTGGGCCTTGCTGGCAGGATGTCTCTGGGCGGTGGCCAACACCATGACCATCTTCGCCATCCGCGATATCGGGTTGAGCATCGCCTTCCCGCTGTGGAATTCCAACAGTCTGCTCGGAATACTCTGGGGTTTCATTTTCTTCAACGAGTTGCGCCAGGCCGGCTGGCGGCGGTGGACCGGCGTGCTGGGCGGAGCATTGGTCATGTGTGTCGGAGCGACCTTGCTGGCGATAGCGTCCTCGACTCAGGCGCCTGCCGCTCACTCCATGCGTGGCGTTTGGGCGGCGCTCGGCGCGGGCGTTCTCTGGGGAACGATGTATATTCCCTATCGCAAAGCCTATCTGTCCGGGATGAACCCGCTCTCCTTTGTGACCTTCTTCACTTTCGGAGAACTGGGAATGATGGCCGCTCTGGCCATCGGATATCTGGGCCTGGCCCCCCTCTGGCATGAGCTGGTCAGTGCGCGCGACGTGCTTTTCTGGCTGATGTTGGGCGGCTTCATCTGGGTGATTGGCGACGTCTTTCAGCAGTACGCCGCGAAGTATGTGGGCATCAGTCGCGGCATTCCACTGTCGAACTCCAATCAGCTATGGGGATTGCTGTGGGGGATTTTTGTTTTTGGCGAGTTGCGCGGCAGCGGGACTTCCACCTACATGCAAGTGATCGGGGGTTCGCTGCTGATGATGCTGGGAGTGGGAGCCATTGCATTTTCCTCCGCCGCCGGCCAGGAGCAGGCGAAGTGGCAGGAAGCCTCGCGGCGCGAATCGCGCCGCTACCGCATCGCGGAAGATTACGTGGAGGCCCGCATGCAGGGTAGGCAGACTGCCGGAGAAATCAGACCGCCGCGTACAGTGTGGGATTGGCTGCTGGTGGCCGTCGCCAGCGGCGTATTCGTGTTTTTCGCGACCCTGGCTCGCGCTCCGCGGATGTCTTTTCATTGGGCTCCGGCGCTACTTTTGATCGCGGCGACATTGGCCCTGCTGGTGGTTTGTGGCGTTACACTGTGGCGCACCACCCGTTTCAACTGAATCCATCGTGAATGAATCGTCCAAGGTTGACCTGGTCGGCGTCGGATTGAATGCCACCGATACGTTGATTCGCCTGCCGCACTATCCCGAGCTGGGATCGAAAGTCGAATTTCGTTCGGCCGATGTCCTGCCCGGCGGCCAAGTCGCGACCGCGGTCGCAGCCTGCCAGCAATGGGGCCTGCGCACCCGCTACGTCGGCAAGATCGGCGACGACAACGCGGCGGCGATTCATCGCGCCGAGTTCGAGCGGCTGGGCGTGGAGACTCACCTCCTCGCCGCACCGGGTTGCGCCAGCCAGCAAGCGGTCATCCTGGTGGATGACGCCGGCGAGCGAACTGTCCTCTGGAAGCGCGACAACCGGTTGACTCTGCTCCCCGAAGAGTTGCGGCGCGAATGGATCACCAATGCCCGCGCGCTTCACCTTGACGGACATGACACTGCCGCCGCAGTAACGGCCGCAGGCTGGGCCCGGGACGCGGGCATCCCGGTGATCGCTGACCTCGACGATCTCTACCCGGGCGTGGAAGAGTTGCTAGGAAAAATCGACTACCTGATAACCAGCCGCGACATTCCGGGACGGCTTACGAGCGAACAGGACTTGCGCAAGTCTCTGCCCGCGGTTCGCAGCCGCTACGGCTGCCGCCTCACCGCCGCTACTCTGGGCCACGAAGGCGTCCTGGCCTGGGATGGCTCCCAGTTCCACTATGCACCCGCCTTTCGGGTGAAGCCGGTGGACACCACCGGCGCCGGCGACATTTTCCACGCCGGATTTATCTATGGCCTTCTGCAAGATTGGCCGCTGCCCCGCCAGCTCGACTTCGCCTGCGCCGCGGCCGCTCTGAACTGCACCGCTGCCGGCGCCCGCGGCGGCATCCAACCGGTGGGCAATATCGAGAGGCTGATCACGACAGGCCCGCGACACCCTTTCGCCTTCGATCTATCAAAATAATCCGGCAGCAGATTCAAATCCGTTGTCATCCTGAGCGATCCCGCACCTTCGCTTGCGAAGGAGCGGGTGAGTCGAAGGACCCCTACCCCCGGAACGCGCTTTCCGCGTTCAATCCCCGAATGCAAGCAGCAATTCTAAGCGTAGGGGTCCTTCGACTCCGCCCGTGCGTTCGCAAGCGAACGCGCGGACTCCGCTCAGGGTGACACGGCTAAGTTCATCGCAAGGCTGTGAACAAAGCTTCCTTCCAGCGCCGGGTGTCGATCGTCCAGCAGACTTTGGTCTTCCTTCCCTTCCCCATTACGTCGGCCCACACCTCCCGGTTCCGCTCGTCGGACGCTACGTTGAGGCGATCTACAACCGTCATCCCTCGCGTCAACTCGCTTTGTGTCTCGACCTCAACGTAGTGTTCGCTCCACTGAGTTCCGATGGTGGGATCAAGCGCGATGCTCATCGCCACCGGATCCGGCAGCGAGATACCGTCTTCCCCTGTCTGTTCTTTGTAGGCTTCACGGGCACGGCTGTTGCACTCGATGGCGAAGCGCGCCAGTTCGTTGTTGAATCCCAGAATGTTCGCAATGTCGGCTTCGCAGAGGACGGCGTCACCGCGGCAGGTTTGCCAACCGACGAGTTCCACGGGAAGACCACTGAGCATGACAATCCGGGCGGCCTCGGGATCGACCCAGATGTTGTACTCGGCCGCCGGGGTTACGTTGCCCTCACAACAAGGCGCGCCGCCCATGATCACGCAGCGTCCCACTTGCGCCGCCAGAGTGGGGTTCCGGGTCACGGCAAGGGCAAGATTGGTGAGCGGGCCCAGAGTGACCACGACGATTCCGGGATTGGCCGCGATGGCTTCGATGATGGCATCCACGGCGTGCAACTTTCCCGCCGACTGGCGCGGCGCCGGATAACCCTGATCGCCCAGTCCATCGAGGCCATGAAACCAGGTCGCACTCTCATGCGCGCGCCGCAACGGCTTCTCCGCGCCAGTAAAAACAGGAACGCTTGCCCCACAGAGTTCCACGGTGTAGAGCG
>DATGYF010000776.1:0-6418 GCA_035298145.1 Terriglobales bacterium
TAATAATCGGCAATCCACTGGCCCAGCCGGATCAACTGCTCATCAAGCACCGGCGCAGCATCGAGCACGCTGATTACGTTTTTGGTCTTAACTTCCGGCTTGCGATCGTGCACAGCGGTGACGATGCCCGACATGCGCTGCTGGCGGAAGGGTACGAGCACGCGTCCACCCACCACCGACTGCATCCCATCGGGAACGGCGTAGGTAAAGACGAAGTCCAGCGGCACCGGCAAAGCTACGTCGCAGAATTCAGGCATGGTCAATGTAGGCGCGAGCGTCGTCGCTCGTGCTTGCTGCAGTGAGGAATCGTTGGCAGTTTACTCCGGGCTCTTTGTTTCTTCGAAGCTCTTGGGCGGAGCCACCAGCCCCAGGTCCTTCATCACCATCTGCAAGTCTTTCCAGGCTTCCTTCTTCTGCCGTGGATCGCGCAACAGAAACGCGGGATGATAGGTGACGGCAAGCCTGGTGCCACGGAAGTCGTACCACTTGCCACGCAGCTCAGTCATCGGAGCATTGATGGCCAGCAGCGTCTTGGCCGCAACCGCGCCCAGGGCCACGATCGCCTTGGGCTTGATGGTGGCAATCTGCCGCATGAGAAATGGCGAACAGGTTTCGCACTCGTCGCGCTCCGGCGTGCGGTTTCCCGGCGGCCGGCACTTGATGATGTTCGCGATATAAACATCTTCGCGGCGCAGGCCCATGGCCTTGATCATGTTGTTAAGCAGCTGTCCGGCGCGGCCCACGAAGGGTTCGCCCTGTTGATCTTCGTCGGCGCCCGGCGCTTCGCCGATGAACATCAACTCCGCCCGCGGATTGCCCACGCCGAAAACGATCTGCTTGCGCCCCTGTTTGGCCAGGCGGCAGCGGGTGCAATCGCCGATGTCCTCCCGAATGGCGCGCAGCCCCTGGGCAGGGTCCGCGAGCGCGTCGGGCGTGGTCGAGATTTCGATCAATTCCTCTGCGGGAAATACGGCTGCGGCTTTGGCTCTGGGCAATGGGTCTCGCTCTTCGGGCTGAATTTGAAGGTTAGTCTCGCACCGGGAGAAATCCCGCCGGTAGAAATCATAGATGCCGAGTTCATTGTAGTAGCGGATACGGTCGGCCAGGGCGCGCTTGAGTTGTGGATCCAGGGTTGAAAACATGGGATTTAAGAACGATTGCAGATTTCAGATTGATGATTTCAGATTGAACTTCCTCGTGACGAGGGGCTGGTGTCCAATCTTAAATCTAAAATCAACAATCTGAAATCCCGTGGTTACCTGGCCTGTGACACCTTTCGCAGGCGCGCGGCCTGGTCGAGCACGCGCTGAGCGACTTCCCACTTGGTGGTTTCAGGGACCTCGATCACCTCGCTGTGGGTGATGATGGTGACTGCGTTGCGGTCGGAATCAAAGCCGACGCCTTCGCGCGACACGTCATTCACCACGATGGCATCCAGCGCTTTCGACAGTAACTTCTTGCGCGCGTTTTCCAGTACGTTTTCCGTTTCGGCGGCAAATCCGATAATGGTCTGCGAACTCTTGCTACGGGCAAGCTCTGCCAGAATATCGGCCGTGGGTTCGAGTTCCAGTGACATCGAACCCTTACGCTTGATTTTCTGCTCGGCCGCACTCTTTGGCCGGTAATCGGCCACCGCGGCGGTCTTGATCACAATGGTCGCTTCGGGCAGCAGCTTGAGCACAGCCAGACGCATTTGCTCGGCAGATTCGACGGGCGTGACTTCAGCGCCGCCCGGGGGGGTCAGCGCGGTAGGCCCGCTCACCAGCAACACCCGGGCTCCGCGCCGCAGCGCAGCCTCGGCCAGCGCGTATCCCATACGTCCGCTGGAGCGGTTGGTAAGATAGCGCACCGGATCGATCTTCTCGCGGGTGGGACCGGCTGTGATCAGCACGGTTTCGCCGGCCAACTCTTGCGAAGCTCCCAACGCTTCCATTGCGGCCGCGACAATCAATTCATTCTCCGCCAGCCGCCCCGGGCCGGTCATGCCGCAGGCCAAGTAGCCCTCGCCCGGTTCAACAATCCGCACGCCGCGCTGGCGCAGCAGATCCAGGTTCGCCTGGGTGGCGGGATGATTCCACATGTTGACGTTCATGGCTGGGGCAACCACCACCGGCGCGGTAGTTGCCAGATAAAGCGTGGTCAGAAAATCGTTGGCGATGCCTTGCGCGAATTTGGCGAGAAGGTCAGCCGTGGCCGGCACCACCAGCAGGGCATCAATCGATTGCGCTACCGCGATATGCTCGATGGCTGAATCGATATTGGGCTGAGCGCTTTTCTCGTCGCCGCCCCCGGCAAACATGTCAGTGATAACTTTTTCGCCGGAGAGCGCGGCAAAGGTGAGCGGTCGAACAAACTGCTGCGCCCCCTGAGTCATGATGACCTGCACCCGGATGCCGCGGTCCTGCAGCAGGCGCACAACTTCGGCCGCCTTGTAGGCCGCAATGCCGCCGCTAACTCCGAGCGCAACTTTCATGGGAAGATCACAGCGATTGCAGATTCCAGATTGCAGATTTCAGATTGACCTTTCCCGCAACGCTGGCCGCAGGGGGACAAATCTACAATCCGCAGTTCAGACGTCCTTGGCAATCGCTTTCTCCAGCATCTCGCTGGCCACCTCGGCCGCCGAACGCGGCATTTCGGGTATCACCCACTTCACCTTGCCCGCCTTGATTTCGTCCTGCGCAATCCGGCAAGGCTTGCGGGAAGGCGTTTCGATGACCGGAGGCGCGCCACCCTGCAATTGCCGCGCTCGGCGCGCAGCCACCAGGATGTACCGATAGTTACTGTCAAATCCATCCATCAACTTCATCGTGTTCTCCCCTTGCCGCTAGCGTCCACCGGGCGCCGCTACTTTCTCAAACGAGGCCAGAATCGGCTGCAGCCGCTCCCGCACGTTATTCAGCCGGCAGCGCTCTGCCTTGGCCATCAGGTCGGTGTCGTCAGCGGGTCGTTGTTCCTGTCCTTGAACTCCTGATCGCTGCAGCCGCTCCGCGAGCAGGATCGACTTCAGCGCGTCGATAGATTCTTCCAGGCGGTCGTTCACCAAAATATAGTCGTATTTCTGGTAATTCTCAATCTCCCGAGAGGCCGTGACCAAACGACGATGGATCACATCTTCCGCGTCCAGGCTGCGGGTGCGCAGCCGCTTCTCCAGTTCCTGACGGTTAGGAGGCAGGACGAAGATGCTCACCGCCTCCGGAATCCTGGCCTTGATCTGGGCCGCGCCCTGCACGTCAATGTCCAGCAACAGGTCCTTTCCTTCCTCCCTGGCCTCGCGCAAAAAGCGGCGCGCGGTTCCGTAGTAATTGCCGAACACGTTGGCATGTTCGAGAAACTCATCCTTGGCGATCATTTCCTCGAATTCAGCCCGCGAGACAAAAAAATATTCTCTCCCATCCTGCTCGTCGCCCCGCACCGCCCGGGTGGTATAGGAGATGGAAAATTTCAGGCCGGGCACAATCTGCCGCACCCGGTCCACCAGCGTGGATTTGCCCGAACCGGAGGGCGCTGAAATGATGTACACGCCACTCATTCGACGTTCTGCACCTGTTCCCGGGCCTTCTCGATCTCGGTCTTGATGGCTAGCCCCATCTCAGTGATTTTCAGCGCCTCGCCGGCCAGGCCAGAGGTCTTCGAGAGCAGCGTGTTGGCTTCCCGATTCATTTCCTGCAGAAGAAAATCCAGCTTCTTGCCCACTTCTCCGCCCTGATCGAGCAGGCCGAGGAAATGCTTTACGTGAGTATCCAGCCGGACCAACTCTTCCTGAATGTCGCTGCGATCGACCAGCAGCGCCGCCTCCTGCAGCAGGCGCTCCGGTTCCACCTGGCTTCCGATCAGTTCCTGCATGCGCGTCTTCAGCCTTTCGACGTACGTCTGCAAAACTGTCTGGCGATGCTTCTCGACACCCTCGCCGGCCTTGTGGACATGGGCCATGCGCTGCCGCAACTCGCGGTCGATGCCGCGGCCTTCTTCTTCCCGCATCTGGTTCAGGTGGTTGAGCAGTTCTTCCACCTTGGCCAGGACAGACGCTTCCAGCGCGCCATCCGCGGGAAGAGCGGCTGTGTCCAGCGCGCCGGGCAGCCGCAGGACCGCGTTCAGGTCGGGCTCGGCTGCCAGGCCGAACTCAGCCGCCGCCGCGCGGAAGGCCTGGATATAGCCACCGGCGATCTGGCGATTGAGTGCGAAGTTCTCACTGCCGCCGCGCTCCAGGTTGAGAGTCAGTTCCACGTGTCCCCGGGCCAGTTTCTCCTTGAGCAGCCGGCGCAACTTCATCTCCAGCGCATCGCTGTCCGACGGCATACGGAAGTGCACATCGAGAAAGCGGTGGTTCACCGACTTCAAAGACAAAGTGAAGCCCAGGGGACTCTTGCCCGGCACACTGATTTGCGGATCAGACACCTGCCCTTTTACCTGCGCAAACCCGGTCATGGAACGAATAGGCATGATTTTCGTAGCGCCGGCATCTTGCCGGCTGTCCCGAGGGCGTCTCGCCCTCGGAGGTTTGTCTTACCCTACCGCATTAACCGTCGCGTATCGAGGCTGGTACCGCAGCCCTTCTTTCGCCCCTTCGGGGCTCGCTTGCGTTTCACCATCTACCCACGGCTTGCGCCGTGGGCTTTATTCTTGCGCCGCTTCGCGGCTTTTTGTGTACCCGCGACTGCTCGCGTCCAAGGTTGCGAGACCTGGCTCGTCTCGCCCCCGCAAGTTTGTCTTACCGAACCGCATTCGCCTTGGGCTGCTCCCCCTCGGCGAACTGAAGATCATACAACCGCCGGTAGGTCCCAGGTTTCTGCATAAGGTCTTCGTGCGGCCCGATGTCCTCGATGGTCCCGTTCTCCAGCACGACGATCCGGTCGGCGCGCCGGACCGTGGAAAGGCGGTGCGCGATTACGAACACGGTCCGTCCGGTCATAAGATTCTGCAGCGCCGACTGCACCAGCGCCTCCGACTCGCTGTCGAGCGCGGACGTGGCCTCGTCCAGAATCAGAATCGGCGCATTCTTCAGCAATGCGCGAGCGATGGCAATGCGCTGCCGTTCGCCGCCGGAGAGCCGCACCCCGCGTTCACCGATCATGGTCTCGTAACCGTTCGGCAATTCCATGATGAAGTCGTGCGCCAAAGCGGCGCGGGCCGCGGCCTCGACCTGTTTCTGCGAAATGGAGGGCTGGCCATAGGCAATGTTGTTGCGCAGAGTGTCATTGAACAGGACCGTCTCCTGGGTGACTACGCCGATCTGCGAGCGCAGCGAGGCCAGCGTGGTATCGCGCACGTCGCGTCCATCGATCAGCAGGCGTCCGGCGGTCACGTCGAAAAAGCGAGGGATCAGGTGGACCAGCGTGCTCTTGCCCGCGCCGCTCGATCCCACCACCGCCACCACTTCCCCGGCCCGCACTTCCAGATTGATGTTGCACAGAATTTCCCGCGCCTCGTCGCCGTCCGCTTCGTAGGAGAAGCACACGCCCTCCAGCCGTATGTTATCGGCAAAAGGCGGCAGGGGCTTGACTCCGGACTTCTCCTTGACGTCGTCCTCGGTATCCATGAACTTGAAGATTTCCGAGGACGCGCCCAGCGCCTGCTGGAAATTGTTGTTAAAGAGGGCAAACTTCCGCACCGGGTTATACAGGCTGAATACGGCGGTGATGAATGCGCCAAACGTCCCCAGGGTAAATTCGTTGTGCGCGATGCGGTCGCGGCCCAGTAACAAAAGCATGGCGATCGCAATCGCCCCGAAAATATCCATCAGGGGAGAACTCATGGCCGCTGCCGCCACCGAGCGCAGGTTGGCTTTAAAGAGCCTTTGCGCGGCCTGGCGAAAGCGCGCCATCTCCCAGGATTCCATGCTGAAGGCCTTCACGATGCGGTTGCCGCTGATGGTTTCCTGCAGGATGTTCTGAATGTCAGCCAGTTTGTCCTGGCCACCGCGCGTGGTGCTGCGTACCCGGCGTCCGATCCTGACCGCCGAGTAGATGATGAAAGGGATAAACAGGAGCAGCACCCACGCCAGTTTCCGGCCCAGCACGATCACCGCGGCGGCGGTAAACAGAAAAGTGAAGAACTGCTGCAGGAATTCCGCCAGCACGCTCGACATGGCATATTGCACCCGCTCGATGTCGTTGATGATGGTTGAAATGAGCGTCCCCGTGGTGTGCTTCTGAAAAAAGGCGGCGGAGCGCCGCAGCACGGAGTTGTACAGGTCATTGCGCAGGTCGGTGATCATGCCGAACCCGGCATGGTTCACCAGGTAAGTGCCGGCATAATCGAAAATGCCTTTCAGGATAGTGGACGCGACCAGCGCGTAGGCCACGATCGTCCAGGCATTATGAAAATGGGCGGGGACGAACTGCTGCAGATAGACCACATGGCCGCTGCCGGGAATGGTGAAGAGTTGAATGTTTTCCGAGCCCGTCGATGGGTTCAG
>DATGYF010000777.1:0-2783 GCA_035298145.1 Terriglobales bacterium
CCGGTCTGGGCATGAGCTACACGCCCGGGAGCGGTGATCACCAGATGTTTACCAACGTTTTTGTGCCGCAGTGGGCCTACTCCGAATTCCTCAAGAGCGGGAAGTGGCCGGACAAGACCATGTTCGTGGTGGAGGAGCGCGGTTCGGAAACGAAAGGCTCGATCAACAAAGTGGGGCACTTTCAAAGCGATCTCATGGGATACGGCGTGGAAGTGAAGGACGAAACCCGTTTTCCGGAGAAGTGGGCGTATTTCAATTTTGACGAGTCCACCAAATCAGCACAAGCCAATCCCAAGGCCGCGTGCTGGCAGTGTCATGAAGACCACGCAGCTGTCGAACATTCTTTTGTGCAGTTTTATCCGACGCTGAAACCGGTAGCGAAAAAGTTCGGAACCTACAGACAAGCCGCGGAAAATCCTTAGCCAGTGCTGTGTGGGTCGGACACTCTTGTCCGACGCCTTTGATGTTGGTTTTGCTTTTGAAGTGCTCAGCCCTTGGAGAGCGAATCAAAGTCAAAAGTGTCGGACAAGAGTGTCCGACCCACAAACCTCTCACGCTTAGTCCAGCCTGACCAGGAATATCTTGTCGGCGTCTGCGTGGGTTTCGCGGGCCACTTCCTCAGCCCGCTTGCGGTCGTCTTTCAGGACCCGGACGCGAACCCACCAATCGCCTACCGGGCTGCTGAAGCGCAACACCTTCGCGGTTTTGTAGCGGCGGGTAAGACGGTCGGCCAATTTATCCGCGGCGTCTTCATCCTCGAATGCTCCGATTTGTACGGCCCATCGTCCGCCACGATCGGAAGGTGCTGGCGTGCGCAAGACTTCCAGCCTGACCGGGGCGACGCCTGCCTTCCAGACATCCGCCTGCTTGGCCGCGGCCAGTGAGAGATCGACAATTCGTCCTTTCACAAAGGGACCGCGATCGGTAATGCGAACAATAGTCGAATGCCCGGTCTTGAGGTTGGTGACTCGCACCGTCGATCCCAGGGGAAGGGTCAGGTGGGCGGCGGTCAGTTGATTCATGTCATAGATCTGGCCGTTGGAGCTGCGGCGGTTGTGATATGGAGCGCCGTACCAGCTGGCCTTGCCGGTTTCGACGGAAAGAGGTTTTGTGCCTTCGGGAATCGAGAGAGCGCCCGCGGCGTCGTTCGTCGCTTCCTGTTTTTGTTCACTGGAAGGCAGCGTGGCCTGAGCCCGTCCTGGCGTGGCGGGGACAGCTGGGGGAATGGACGCAGTCGCAGGCGCGGCCATGGGCGGTGGAGGCGGAGGACTGACCTTGGCCTGCTTCTTTCCGCCGCAGCCGCTCAGTATAAGGACGGCCAGCGTCAGAAGCAGGATCCAGACGGACAAAGGGCCTCTCAGCCGCGATCGGACTTGACCTGGTCCAGATAATCCGCCAGCCTCGACATTTTTTCGGCCGCGACCCGCAACGCTTTGGTGGAGTGTTGACGGACAGCCGGTACAACTTCGTCGTTGAGATAGGCGATGAATTCGGCGGTCTCCTTCTCCATGCGGTCGGCAGCCTCGGCCACCGATTTGTTTACGCGTGCAGAGGCGTCCTCTACCTTGCGATTGAAGTCAGTCATGCTGACAGTGTAACCGTCAAAGCACAAAAATGCGCACCCCGCCGCGTGGGATGGCAGGTCTGGTCATTATTCTCCCCGGATGGGGCGTGGTCAACGGGGGAATACAGGCAGTAATCAGTCGTCAGTAGTCAGTCGCGCATAAATTCGGGATTAGGGGTTGGGGCAGCGACGACTGACGACTGCTCCAAGACTGCTGTTAGAATTCTGGCCATGAAGAATCGGCCGGCGATCTGTGTCCTGCTGACTGCGCTGCTGCTGCTGTCCGGTTGCACAATGTGGCGCGAGCATCCTGGGAGCACTAAGTGGACAGACGCAACCGGCGGAGAAGGCCTGGAGCGCAGCTTCTGGAAAGAAGTGAAGGATAAAAAATGGAATGAGCTGGAGCGTCACATGGCCGGCAATTTCATGGCGGTATCGCCGAAACAGAGCCGGCTCGACAAGGCCGCCGCGCTTGCCCATCTGCAGCAGTTGAAATTGGATGACTACACTCTCGGGGATTTCCAGACCGAGCTGAACTCCGACACTTTTGTGGTGAGCTACACCGTCGCCATGCGGGGGACGATTGCCGGACAGCCCCTGCCCTCGGAGCCGGTGCGCATGATGACGGTCTGGCAGAAGCAGAAGGCGGGATGGATGGCGATCGCTCACTCTGTCCTTGGGGCGGAGAAGAAATAGTCCTGCTTGCGAAACAGGATCGCCGGTGGCAAATCTTCGCGTGACCAATTATTCCGCAATGCTCCCACGGGATCGCCCGAAATTCGATGCGCCGGAAATTCGGCGCTGGCGACGGCGCCTGCTCTCGTGGTACGACCGCAACCGGCGGGACCTGCCATGGCGCCAGGACCGCGATCCCTACCGGGTCTGGCTCTCGGAAATCATGTTGCAGCAAACCCGCGTCTCCGCGGTGCTCGAGCACTATCGTCGTTTTCTGCGGCGCTTTCCCACGGTACAGAAGTTGGCCTCGGCGCGGGAGCCGGCCGTGCTTGCCGCCTGGAGCGGGCTGGGATACTACCGGCGTGCCCGCATGATGCATGCCGCCGCGAAGGCCATCGTGAACCAGCATGCCGGAAGATTTCCCGGCGGCATTGCGGAGCTGCGCGCGTTGCCCGGCATCGGCCGCTATACGGCCGCGGCCATCGCCAGCATCGTGTTCGATGTGCCCACGGCCGTGGTGGACGGAAATGTGGAACGCGTGCTG
>DATGYF010000778.1:0-3066 GCA_035298145.1 Terriglobales bacterium
CTCGCGTCCTTCGCATTCCTTCACCAGGTAGCGCAGATTCGAGCGGTGAAAACTGGCAATGTATTTGTGCGGATCGCGCAATTGAAGCTGGTGAAGAATGTCGTGACGCACGCGCCGGGTGGCGCTGGCGGTAAAAGCGGCAATGGGGCGGTCGGGAAAATGCACTCGCAACCGGCTCAGCTGCCGGTATTCCGGGCGAAATTCGTGGCCCCACTCGGAAATGCAGTGCGCTTCATCAATGGCGAAGAAAGCGATCGGGACCCGTTGCAGCCAGTCGATGGTATCGGCCCGCGCCAGCCGCTCTGGAGAGAGATAGAGCAAACGATATTGGCCCTCGGCCGCCTTGCGTATGACCTGGGTCTGCTTCTCACCCGACAGCGAACTGTTCAGCACCGCAGCGGGAATTCCCATCTGCGCCAGCTGCGCTGCCTGGTCCTGCATCAAGGCGATCAAAGGCGAGATGACGATTGCGGTCCTTCCCAGCATGACTGCCGGCAATTGGTAGCAAAGCGATTTTCCGCCCCCGGTCGGCATGACCACACAACTGTCACGACCGTCGAGCAGGCTGCGCACGATGCGCTCCTGCAGAGGCCGGAAGGAATCGTATCCCCAGTGACGCCGCAGCGTGCTGATGAGATCAGTTTCGGGCGTCACATTCACCGCAGACATGGGAACCAGTATAGATGGTGCGGGTTGGGAAAGAGGGTGACATGCAACTCCGGTCCGGAATCGGGAACCGCTCATGCTTTTGTTTGTATGGTCTCGTGTTTGTGTGGTCGCGGGCGACTCGCCCGCGTCACCGTCGCCAAACTATAATCTCCCCTGATGAAATCTTTCTTTCGACTGGTCCTGCTGGCGCTGGTCCTGCTGGTGGTGGCGCTTATCTCCGCCCTCAGCGCCATGCGCCTGGCCATCCATGGCCGCGAAGTTACCGTCCCCAATATGGTAGGCGAGAGCCCGGCCGCAGCCCGCATGGTTGCTGAGCAGAAAGGACTGGATCTGGTTGTGGAACGCCAGTACTACAGCCCCACGGTCCCCGAAGGAAAGATTCTCTCCCAGCTTCCGCCCGCCGGAAGCCAGGTGCGTCAGGGCTGGCAGGTACGCGTGGCCGAGAGTCTTGGCCCGCAGCGCATCGCCATCCCTAATGTCATCGGCCAGACCGAGCGCGCCGCCAACATCAATATCCGGCGCCGCGGTCTGGATGTAGGCGCCATCGCACAAATGCAATCGCCAGACGCGCCGGACAGCCAGGTCCTGGCGCAGGCCCCGCCTCCGAATGCCAGCGGCGTTTCCGCTCCCAAAATCAGCCTGCTGCTCGCGGCCACTGCGCAACCCCAGGCTTTCGTCATGCCCAGCTTCGTGGGACAACAACTGGGCAGCGCCATTCAGGCCGTACAGAATTCCGGAATGAAAGTGGGGAGTGTGACCGCGGCCCCGCCTCCCCAAAGTTCCCCGGGCACGCCCGTGTCGCCCCCATTCCCCGGCAGCACGATCGTGACGCAAAATCCGCCGGCCGGCGAGAAAGTGCTCACGGGAGCGACCGTAAGCTTCGAAGTACGTTAGCGGTTTTTCGTAGCGCCGGCGTCTCGCCGGCTGTCCGGCGGGCATCCTTCGACTTCGCTCAGGGCAGGCTTTGCCCGCCGCGCTGCAAAGTTAACGCTCCAGCAGGGCAGGCTGGGTTTGCTCCACCAACTGCGCGAAGGTCAGTTCTTCTGCAAAATCGCCACAAAAAATCCATCGCAGGAATGCACTCCAGGAATGGTCCTCAGAAAAGGTCCGCTGGTCAGCGAATCCAAATCGCTCCACGCCAGTTCGCCTTTTGACCGCAACTGTTGCAGCTCCAATCGGCAATCCAACACCGAAAATTCCGTCTGGCCGGAAAGCGCCTCTGCCACGACCTCTTCATTCTCTTCCGGCTCCAGCGAACAGGTGGAATACACCAGCCTTCCTCGCGCCGCGACACGCTGCATCGCGGCCCGAAGAATCGCCAGCTGCCGCCCTTGCAAGTCAGCCAGGTCGCCGGGCTTTAATCGCCATTTGATCTCAGGATTGTGCGCCAGAGTACCAGTGCCGGAGCAGGAAACGTCGGCCAGCACCCGATCGAAAGTCGCGCCCGTCGTAAAGTCGAGCACGTCGGCGTTGATCACTTCCACATTACTGGCCGGGACCAGTTTCCGCAGCAGCCGCGCACGGTGAGCATGCAACTCCAGAGCAACAATACTGGCCTCGGGATTCCGCTCTGCCAATACGCGAGTCTTGCCTCCGGGCGCCGCGCAACAATCCAGGATTCGCGCCCCCCCGCCCACCAGCAAGGCCACCAGTTGCGAGGCTTCGTCCTGTATGGCAACCCGGCCCTCAGCAAACGCCCGAGTGCCGGAAACACTTCCGGTTCGGACCCGGTGCGCCGAAACCAGTAGCTGGCCGGGCGCAAGTTCGATTCCGTCTCGCTTCAATTCCTCTTCCGTGCCGGAACCGGAGAGACGAATCGCGGCCGCCGAAGGATGCTGGTCGTAGATACAGATCTGCCGGGCCCCGTCCAGACCGAACTGCCGCGCCCATCGCTCAACCAGCCAAAGCGGATGCGCTAGCTTCTGAGAGAGATCTGCAGAGCTTCCAAACTCCCCGGCGTCAAATTTCCCGGGCTGGTCCAGATCAGAGATGAGATTTGTGGCTCTGATCGTACTTCCCGCGAGCTTGCGCAGTACCGCGTTCGCGAAGGGAGCAGCCGAAACCTTGCGGGCCCGCTTTACTAGCTCCACACTCTCGTGCACCGCGGCCCGCTCAGGGATCCGATCAAGAAATAGCAATTGATATGCTGCCAACCGCAATGCTGTGAGCACCTCGAGGTCAAGCTTCCCCACTCCCTTGTCCGAGAAGCGACCGATCTTTGAATCCAGCAGCGACCGCCATCGCAGCACTCCCATGACCAGTTCGGTGGCCAGACCATGGTCGGCGGGCGAGAGTTTCGCGTGTGGGCCCGAGTGCAATAGTTCGGAGGCGTAAGCGTCCTGCTGCTCGATGCGAAGCAGGATATCGAAGGCAGCGGTGCGCGCGGGGGAAATGGAC
>DATGYF010000779.1:0-2310 GCA_035298145.1 Terriglobales bacterium
GCGATCTTGCCGTCCAGCGTCATAGCCGATTTGAGTGTGACCAGTGGCGTGCGCTGGCGAATGTATTTGGCGAAGGCTTCATTCAGCGGTTTAGCTTCTTCCTGCAAGATGCCTGAGGCCACTGAGATTCCGGCGTTGCGCAGGCGCTCGAATCCCTTTCCGGCGACCAGCGGGTTGGGATCCTGCATGCAGGCGACCACGCGGCGAACTCCGGCCGCGATAACGGCGTCGGCGCAAGCCCCGGTTCGTCCCTGGTGCGAGCAAGGCTCCAGGTTGATGTAAAGAGTTGCGCCGCGAGCTTTGTCGCCAGCCTGCTCCAGCGCCAGGACTTCTGCGTGCTTGATGCCCTCAAAGGCGTGCGATCCCTCTCCGATGATTTGGCCGGCGCTGTCCACAATCACGGCGCCCACGCAGGGATTGGGAGAAGTTAAACCGATACCTTTACGGGCCAGCTCAAGTGCGCGATGGAGAAAGTATTCATCACTTTCGCGGCTTGACGAACTCGGGCCGGCCGGACCCGGGGACCCGCGCGCCGTTTTACGGCTTTCGTGTTTGATCGCTTTCTTGGAAGTCATCAGGAATCTTCGGCCCAGGTAAGGTTTGATGCCGGCGCAGGCTAAACAAAAAGCGAATCCACAAAATCCCTCGGATCGAAGGGCAACAGGTCGCCGGCCTTTTCGCCCACCCCCACGTAGCGCACTGGAACGCCCAGTTCACGCGATATGGCGACCACCACGCCGCCCTTGGCCGTGCCATCGAGCTTGGTCAGAACGATGCCGGTCACGCCTGCAGACTCGGTGAACATCCTCGCCTGTTGCAACCCATTTTGCCCGGTGGTGGCGTCCATGACGAGCAGAGTCTCGTGAGGAGCGCCGGGAATGATGCGTTGCGCCGTGCGTCGCATCTTTTCCAGCTCCGCCATCAGGTTGGTCTTGGTGTGCAGGCGTCCCGCGGTATCGACGATCACGTAATCGGTGTGCCGGGCCGACGCGGCCTGCAGCGCATCGTAAAGCACCGCTGAAGGATCTCCGCCCGCCTTGGTGCGAATGACTTCGGTCCCCGTCCGCTGTCCCCAGACTTCGAGCTGCTCGATGGCCGCGGCGCGAAAAGTATCGGCCGCACACAACAGCACCGTTTTGCCCTCCGAGCGCAACACCTGGGCCAGTTTGCCGATGGTCGTGGTCTTGCCCGTACCGTTCACGCCCACCACCAGAATTACCTCGGGAGTTCCGTCCACGCGCGCCACTGGTTGAGAATCGGCGGTGTTCAGGATGGCTAGAATCTCTTCTTTCAGCAACCGCTTGAGTTCATCCACGTTTCCGATCTGCTTGCGATCAGCTTTCTCGCGAAGCTTCTCCAGGACTTCGTGGGTGGTGGTCGTGCCCAGGTCAGCTCCTAGAAGCGTAGCCTCCAGGTCATCCAGCGTGTTCCGGTCGATCTCCTTGCCGAAGGAGACCACCTCTTCGATGCGTTCGCTGAGATTTTCCCGGGTGCGGGTCACCGCTTCCTTCATGCGATCAAGGAAGCTGGGTTTCTGCTGCTCGTCGAGGCTGCCAAAGAGAGTCTGAATCATGAAATTTTCGGGAAGCTGGGAGTGCCAAATCAATTATAGCGGGCGGGAGGCTGTGTTCGTCGCGGCTTCAAGATCAAAGAGCTCTTGACCGCAAAGGCCGCAAAGATAACCGCAAAGGACGCAAAGGGGTGACGGGGGTTCAGTTCTTTGCGTTCTTCGCGGCCTTTGCGGTTAAGAGCTCCTGGCTGCGAACATGCGGAAAGCTATCGTCCTGAGAATTCCGCAGCGGCCACGGCGGCGCGCGCCTCGGGAGCAGACGAGGGCGTCACCGAAGTTTGAGCCGGCTGAGGCGGAGCGTTGGGGACGGCCACGACCGGTGCCTGGATGCGAATTTCGCCGCGCTTGTAAATCGCAGTCAGAGCGGCGACCGCGGTGGGATCAAGCCGTTTGCCGGAAAGATTGTGGATGATGCGCAATGCAGCTTCAGGATCGTGCGCCTGCTGATAAGGACGGTTGGTGGTCAGAGCGTCAAAGGTGTCGGCGACCGCAATGATGCGCGGCAGCAGGGGAATCTCCGCATCCTGCAGGCCTCGCGGATAGCCGCGCCCGTCGAGTGATTCGTGGTGCAACTCGATTCCCGGAATCATGTCTTTCAGCTGGGCCACCGGGCGCAGGATGTTGGCGCCCTTGGTAGTGTGGGTCTTCATGATCTCAAATTCTTCCGGGGTCAGCGCTCCCGGTTTTTTGAGGATGCGATCTTCAATGCCAATCTTGCCTACGTCGTGCAGCTGTGCGGA
>DATGYF010000780.1:0-4609 GCA_035298145.1 Terriglobales bacterium
GCCATGGTGTCGGCGATGATCTTGTTGACATTCACTTCGGTGAATTCCGTGCCGCTGGTGCGGGAGAAATTCAGCAGGTTGTTCACAATCTCCGAGGCCCGGAAGGTCTGCCGCGTGATTTTCTCCAGCAACCCGCCCTTCTGCGGATCGTCCTGCAACTGCTTCGACAGCATCTGGGCGTAGGAGGAAATCACCGCCAATGGAGTATTGACCTCGTGCGCCACTCCCGCCGCCAGCAGGCCGATCGAGGACAGCTTGTCCGCCTGGGAGAGTTGCGACTCCAGGCCCACGCGTTCGGTGATGTCGTCCACGATAATCAGCCGCCCGATCACGTTGAACTTCCGGGTGACCAGGGGCGCGATGGCGACATTCACAATGCGGCTCTCGCCCGTGGGCGTGGCCAGGCGAAACTTGTACAGGTTGTTGATGCCCGGGTTCTGCCGCACCCGGTAGAACTCCTCCACGAATTCCGCCGGAAATACTTCGCTCAAGGGCCGGGTCAGCGCCTGCCAGCGGGGCAGGGCGTACATGACTTCCATCTGCGAGTTCCAGGACTCGATGCGGTCCGCCAGGTCCACCGCCATCACGCCCACGTTGATCGACTCCACGATGTTTTCGTTGAAGTCCTTCAGCCGCTCATACTCAGCGACTTTCTGTTCGAGCGAGGCGTACAGACGCGCATTCTGGATAGCGATGCCGATGTAACCGGCCAGTGTCTCCAGCAGTTCCACGTCTTCGCTAGTCAGGAAATCGCCTTCCACCGTCTTGCCCAGGCCAAGGAATGCAATCGTCCGTTGCTGAGCGCGGCAGGGAATGTAGTAGTTCAGGTCCAGCCGGGCGATGGTCTGCTGCGCGCTGGCAGTCTCGCGCGGGACCTGGTGGACATTCTCCAGGAAAAGATGTCCGGCTTCAGTCTCCGGCCGGGGCGCGCTGAGGAAGTTCAGGTCCAGACCGCCGGTCTGGGTCATGCCGAACGACTTGGCCAGCACAAACTGCGGCGGCTCTCCGGCAGAGAGAAAAATCGCCATGCGATCGACCAGCAGGGTGCGCGACAGCCGATCGACCACCGAACTCAACATCATGTCGAGATCGGTTTCCGAGCTGAGCTCGCGTCCAAATTCGATCAGCGTCTTCCGGTAGTCGTAGCGGGTGCGGTAGAAGAACTGATCAATGCGCTCCTGGATCCATTTGCGTACTGGATCGAACAACAGCGCCGTGACCACCATCGCGAGTACCAGGCCAACCGATCCCGAACTCGGCACCTGCATGTGGACCAGTTCCGCCACCCCGGCCACCACGGCGAAATACACACCGACAATCGCAGCCGCTGCCAGTGTGTACACCATTCCACGCTTGAAAATCAGGTCCACGTCCATCAGGCGGTAGCGGAAAATGGCATAGCCAAACGTCAGCGGCAATAGGCCCAGCGACAGCACGGACAAGTTCATCGCTGAGCTCGGCATCGATCCCGTGAGGTAAGGAATCACGTAGAACAGGGTGAAGGGCGCGATGGCAAGAATCGTGCCGCGCGTGACCCACTTCAGCTGCTGTCGCAGGATCGGCGTGCTGGCCCGGCGGTAGCTGTCCCACAGCACTGCGGCCGCAATCACGAAGAACAGGGCCAGGTAGCCCATCTGTACCCGGTCGAGGTTCCAGCGCACGCGCTCGCTGGCTTTCAGGAACCGAAGCGTAAAGACGTGGATTCCCAGCAGCAGCGCCCCGGGCACATAAATCGCCGGAATGATCCACCGATGTTTGCGGACAAAGTTGCGCTTCTCCGGGAAGGTCAGGACGAAATGCAGAAACAACGCCGGCTGCAGCAGCCACGCGGTGACGTTGCCCCAATAGATCGTCCAGTCAAACTGGTTCAGCTTTCCGGTGAACTTGAAGGCATAAAAGATGAACGAAACCAGGCAGAAGATATAGAAATGCGTGGAACTCGGCGCCGTCCAGCGTCGCAGCAGAACATAAAGGCCGATGCCCAGGTAGATCAGCGCGATGAAGCGCAGCCAGTAATTCAGCGAGCGTTCGGCTGGAATTAAAATCACCGTCGTATCCAGCGGGACGGACTGCCGCACCAGCGAATAAGTCGCCTTCGACCACGCCCCTACCCGATAAACCTGCCGCATCCGGGCGGTGGTGTCTTTCACGTCATGCTGGTTGATCGCGGTCAGCCGATCGCCCACCCGAATGCCGGCTTTATCGCCGGGGCCGTTCGATTCCACTCGCTTGGCCACCACGCCGCCGTCATTTCCGGCCTGTTCCATCCACCAAACGCCATCGGAGGGAATCTGGAAGTCGGCTTCCTTTTGGAAGTTAATCCAGGCAAGGATGACCGCAGCCGTGGTCAGAAGAATCAGCAGACCGGCTGTAAATCGGATTTGGAAGTCCCGGTTCATCGACCGCAACGGCTCCTGGATGAGGGCGGGGGAAAAACCCGATTGATGGTTCAGCACGTCGGGTGCCACGGCAGGGCGCAAGGGAGAACCTCTAACTTACTTCAAGCAAAAGACTTCACTGATTATAGAAGCCAGGACGGAGTAAAGCTATGCTTTTTGGAAGCCTTCTGTGAGGTTTGGTAACTGCCTGAGCAGCAGAAGCTTAATGAGCGCCTGTGTGGGCCGGGTTTCTAACCCGGCCAAGGCCGAGCGCAGCTCGGCTAGTGTGTCCGCCGGGGGCGAGTCCTTCGATCCGTCCGCGTACTTTGCGAATGCGTGGGCGACGCATGCGTCATCTCACTCATGGGCCTGCGATACCTTGCCGACCAATCGTTCATCGCTCCAAGCAACGGAACTTAACTGTGATCCTGACGAATTCCATTTTTGCCGGAAACCCACACATCGCAAAGCCTGCGATGCATTGATTGGATAAGAGCGAAGGCTCGATCCGAAACCGGTAGTCTTCGATATTACAGGCCGGAGAAAAGAGGGGTCAAACGCCTGTGGGGGTTAGGAGACAGAGCACTTCAAAGCGACACATCACTAGTAACTAAGTAGTAAAAAGCTGACTTCACGATGCATTTTCATCAGGAGATGACGCTTGCAGAGTGACGCACAGTGGGCGCTGGTGCTGCGTTTGCGTTGCGTTGAGTAGACGCGGCGCGGCGCGCTCGCTTCGCTCGCGCTGATCTGTGTTGGATTATTTTTTTTTTGATCTAGCGTTGACCCAAAACCCTAAAACTGACACAGAGGAGATTAGAGGTAAGCTGGGGCAGAAGTCCGGGAGAGGAGACGAGGACGATGCCCAAGAAGGCTCATACGGAAGAGCAGATCGTGGCGGTACTGCGGCAGGTTCAAGCGGGAGCGCGAGTAGACGAGGTTTGCCGCAAGGTGGGGATCAGCCAGGCGACGTACTATCTGTGGAAACGGAAGTATACCGGGGTGGGAGTAAGCGAGTTGCGTGAGCTGCGGCAGTTGCGGGAAGAGGTCGGACGGCTGAAGCGGCTGGTGGCGGACCTGAGCCTGGATCGGCAGATGCTGCAGGAGATTGTCTCAAAAAAGCTGTAAGGCCTCGTGCGCGTCGGAAGTTGGCGCGCTGGGCGCAGGAGGCCTACCGGATCAGTGAGCGGCATGCGGCGAGGCTGGTGCAGCTGGCGATCGGGACGCTGCGCTACCAGAGCCGGAAAGTGTTCGATGAAGTGTTGCGCCGTCGTCTGCGGGAGATAGCGGGAACGCACGTGCGCTACGGGTATCGGCGGTTGACGGTGTTGCTGCGGCGCGAAGGCTGGCATGTGAATGCCAAGCGCATCTATCGACTGTACCGGGAGGAAGGCTTGATTGTACGAACGAAACAGCGACGGAAGATGGCGCGACGACGGCCGGTCTCAACCGGCGTAGCTGTGCGACCGAACCACTGCTGGAGCATGGATTTTGTGAGCGATAAGTTGGCGGACGGGCGTTCGTTCCGCATTCTTACGGTGGTCGATCAGTTCACGCGGGAGTGCGTTAGGTTGGAAGCCGATCGCTCGATGACGGGGATGAAGGTAGTCCAGGCACTGGAACGTGCCCAGCAGGAACGAGGCAGCCTGCCGAAAAGCATCACTGTGGACAACGGCAGTGAGTTCTGTAGTCGTGCGCTGGAAGCCTGGGCCATGACCAACGAAGTGCAGTTGTGCTTCATTCGGCCAGGCCGTCCGGTGGAGAACGGATTCATCGAGAGTTTCAATGGCAGGTTGCGCGACGAGTGTTTGAACGTGGAGTGGTTCACCTCGCTGGACGACGCGCGGCAGAAGCTGACGAAGTTCCGTGCGCATTACAATCGTGAGCGTCCCCATAGTGCGCTGGCGGATCGAACGCCCGCAGCGTTCGCGGCGTTGCACAGAGAAGAAGCTAGTACATCGATGGGGCGCGCACTCCAGAGTCTCTTGATCGAGCCTCTGGAGTGCGCGAAACCCGCGTCAATCGAGGAGAAAAGGACTTACACTGCCCAAAACCTCTAATCTCGTTTGTGACAGAAAATGGGAGCGGTTCACGTGTGAAACTTGTCGTATTCTTAGTGAACGGAAGCAGGGGGCAGGTCAGGACCAACCAGGTTGAGAAGATATGGAATACCAACGTTAACGTTTACCGAAACAAAATCCGGTGCCCTCAGTCCGTTGTTTGCGGCTTGA
>DATGYF010000781.1:0-1630 GCA_035298145.1 Terriglobales bacterium
TTGCCTTGTTTCTTGTCTTTGATCCGCGGCTTTGATTCCCCAGGCTCTTCCATTGTGACCGGCCGTTCGCCGGCGAGGGCGCCCGCGCCACATGGACAGCTTGACGCCGCGCTCGGGGCGCGCCACAATCATTGCTGCCCCTTGAGGTGATCATGCTGGCCTACTTGTTCCTCGCTCTTGCCGTCGCAGTTCGGTTCATGCCTCATCCCTGGACGTTTACCCCGGTGGCCGCAGCCCTGCTTTTCTTCGGCGCCCGCGGTCCGCGGCGCTTCCTGTGGGTTCCGCTGGTGGTCATGGCGGCTTCGGACGTAGTTCTTACCAAAGTGGTGTATGCCTACCCCTTTGTCTGGGACCACTTCGTGACCTGGGCATGGTATGCGGCCGTGTTGTGGCTGGGAACCCGGCTGCGCGCGAACGCGAAGCCTCTGCCTGTGATTGGCGCCGCCTTGACCAGTTCGGTTTCCTTCTTCGTGATCAGCAATTTTGCCGTGTGGGCGGCCTATGACATGTATCCCAAGAACTTCGGCGGCCTGATGACGTCATACACGCTGGCCCTGCCTTTCTTCCGCCAGGGGGCGGAAGGCGATCTACTATTCACCTCTGTCTTTTTCGCCACGCCGGTAGTGCTGGCCGCGTTATCCGGGGCCTTCGGCAAAGGCGACCACGCGGCCGCCGCCTAAATGCCCATGTCGCCCTCGGCTGTCCGGTCGAGCGCAGCTCGACAGAGTTTTTCCTCAGACAAATAGCGGAGCTTCGCTCCGCCGGACAGCCGAGGGCGGCTGTCCCCACGTGATTGATGTAGAAATGCACGAGCGTCCCGCTCGCGCCTACATTTTTCTTTTCTTTAGTCTGATCACTACCAGCCAGATGGCCAATCCCACAGCCGCCGCAGCCAGCACCAGCGCCCAATGCTCCCTAAAAATGGCACCGGAGATGTGTACGAACTGGGGACCGAACACCAGCGTGAGGATCGAAAGCGCCAGGAAGCGCACGAAGCGGCCGGCGAAAATGGCCAGCAGGAAATGGCTGAACTGCATCTCCGAGACTGCCGCAGTGAGCGCGAACAGTTTGAAGGGCGTGGGCGGAGGCAGCATGGCTGGAAACATCAGGCTCCAGAAGGGATGCTTCTGGAACGCCTGGTGAAACTTGGCGAAGCGCTCGGGCGAGATACGCTTGCGCAGCAATTCTTCGCCGCCCAGATATCCGATGCCGTAAATCACGATACTGCCCACCGTCGATCCCAGCGAGGCCATGAGCACGTAGAGCAGGAACTTGGAACGATTCTGGTACACGTAGGTGGCAACGATTGGGTCCATGGGCAACCCGAGGGCGGCGCCATCCAGCGCTGCGATGGCAAACACTCCCCAAGCCCCCAGAGGCTTCAGCAGCCCCCACAGGAACGCGGAGTAACGCAGGAATATGTGTTTGATAGTTTCCAATGGGTAAGCCTAGCAGTTTACGCGAACTAGCGAATGTAGACGCGAGCGCCCCGTTCGCGCCTACATTACGCGGAGTGTTTCGTGTTGCCGCTTAACAACTCCAGCGCGTGCGGAAGCAGATCTATAACGGCTTCGAGCGATTCGCTTGCCCCGCGGGGGCTTCCCGGCAGGTTCAGGACCAACGACTTTTC
>DATGYF010000782.1:0-2477 GCA_035298145.1 Terriglobales bacterium
TAAAGGACAGAGCGCAACCCTCTTTCACAACAAAGGCAACGGGACATTCGAGAACGTAACCCGGCGCGCCGGACTCTTCGATCCCACCGGCAAATCACTCGGAGTCGCGATGCTGGATTACGACAACGATGGCTGGATGGATCTGCTGGTCACCAACGATACCGAGCCCAACAAGCTCTACCACAATAATCACAACGGCACATTTACCGACGTTGGCGTCGCCGCCGGTATCGCCTACGGCGACTCAGGTACAGTGCGCGCCGGCATGGGCACGGACGCCGCCGACTACGACAATTCCGGCTGGCAGAGCGTGGTGATCGGTAATTTCACCAATGAGGGCATGGCGCTTTACCACAATGATGGATCGGGCCTGTTCACCGACGAAGCCCCCGTGACCGGCATTGCCCGCATCTCCACCAAGTCGCTGACTTTCGGTGCCTTCTTTTTCGACTACGATCTCGACGGCCTGCCCGATCTTCTCGCCGTCAACGGACACGTTTCCGACGACGTCAGCGTGGTGCAACCTACCTTGAAGTATGCACAACCGCCGCTTCTGTTCCGCAACCTGGGCAAGGGCAAGTTCGATGAAGTGACGGCCAGGGTAGGACAGGCACTGCCCCGGGCGATCGTTGGACGGGGTGCGGCCTATGGCGATTTAGACAATGACGGCGACCTCGACCTTTTGATTACCGCCAATGGTGGTCCGGCCCGATTGCTGCGCAACGACAATGGCAACCAGAACGACATGTTGCGGGTGAAAACCGTGGGCACGCGGTCCAATCGTGACGGCATCGGGGCCAAGGTAACGGTAAAGACCAGCAAAGGCACGCGGCTCTCCGCCATGGTAAAGACTGGGTCGAGCTACCTGTCCCAGAGCGAGTTGCCGCTCACGTTCGGTCTGGGCAAGCCGGAGGAGGGCAAGACGGTCAGCCTGACCATCGTGTGGCCCAGCGGCCAGAAGGACTTCGTTGCCAAAGTCGAACCCAACCAGTTCATCACGGTAAAAGAAGGAAAGGGCATCATCTCCGCCCGGCCCATCGTTTTTAAGACGCCGCCCCTTGTTCCTGCTCGCTGACGTGCGAAGCACGGGCGTCCTGTCCCCGAACCTTGTTGAATCCATATTGTTTGATATTCCACCTACTTCTGAGACAGCACACTGGCGTAGGAGATGAAAGCGGAGCTTCGCTCCGCCGGACAGCCGAGGGCGGCTGTCCCCACGTGTTTCTTTTTGCATTCCCAGTTCAATGTTATCTTTGTGGCACATTCATGGACATTCTCAACCAGCTTTTCGAGCAGCACTTCCACACGTCCTCCGTGGAGGTAACTCCGCTTCAGGGAAAGCTCGGCGGGTCGGGACGCAAGATCATCCGGCTGTCGGACGGCGCGTCCAGCGCCATTGGCATCCTGTACGACGTGCGTGAAGAGAACGTGGCGTTCCTGGAATTTTCACGGCATTTCCGGCGGCATGGACTGCCGGTGCCGGAAATTTATGGCGAAGATCTGAGCCAGGGCGCTTACCTCGAAGAAGACCTGGGCAGCACAACCCTGTTCGAGTTTCTTTCCAAACATCGCAGCGGGGAAAACCTCTCTCCCGAGGCGGTCGAGGCCTATCGCAAGGTCATCGCCGTATTACCCCGCTTTCAGGTGGAGGCGGGACGCGATTTGAATTACAAAGTGTGCTATCCGCGGGGCAGCTTCGATCGCCAGTCCATAGCCTGGGACCTGAACTATTTCAAATACTATTTCCTTCGCCTGGCCGGCATTCCGTTCAACGAACAGGCGCTGGAAGATGATTTCAGCCGCCTCACGAAATTCCTGTTAAGCGCCGGGCACGATTACTTTCTGTACCGCGATTTCCAATCGCGCAACATCATGTGGCGTGACGGGCAGCCATTTTTCCTCGACTACCAGGGAGGCCGCAAGGGCGCGCTGCAATATGACGTGGCTTCTCTCCTGTACGACGCCAAAGCGGATTTGCCGCCGGAACTGCGCCGGCAATTGCTCGATCACTATCTCGACACGCTCTCCGGTTTCGTCAAGGTTGACCGCGAAGCGTTCATGCAGCACTACCATGCCTTCGTTTATGTCCGCATCATGCAGGCCCTGGGAGCTTATGGCTTCCGCGGCTTTTACGAGCGCAAAGTTCATTTTCTGCAGAGCGTGCCTTACGCGTTGAAGAATTTGCGCTGGCTGCTGCACAACGTCACACTGCCCATCGCACTGCCCACGCTGTTGGGCGCGTTCCACAGCATGCTGGGGTCGGAGAAACTGCAGGCCCTGGCTTCCGATGCCGATAGCCTGGTAGTTAGGATTTTCAGCTTTTCATTTCACCGCGGCTGGCCCAAGGATGAAAGCGGGAACGGCGGGGGATTTGTTTTCGACGGTCGCAGCCTCCCTAATCCCGGCCGCGAAGAGCGCTTCAAGGCCCTGACTGGAAGGGACGCGCCGGTCATCGAATATCTGAACCAGCAGGACAG
>DATGYF010000783.1:0-16863 GCA_035298145.1 Terriglobales bacterium
CATGTTCTGATTGTTGAAGACGAAGCCCACCTGGCCAAGGGACTGCAGTACAACCTGGAGGCTGAGGGGCACTCGGTCTCCGTGGTAGGCGATGGGGAGCGGGCGCTGGATCTGCTTCTGGGAAAATCTTCCGCGCCTGCCACTTTCGATGCGGTTGTGCTCGATGTCATGCTTCCCGGCAAGGATGGCTTCACCGTGGCCGCGGAATTGCGCGCGGCTAAGCAATATGTTCCGGTGCTGATGCTGACCGCGCGCGGGCGCCCGGAAGATGTGCTCAAGGGCTTTGCCTCGGGCGCCGACGACTATCTTCCCAAACCCTTCGAACTCCCCATCCTGCTGGCCCGGTTACAGGGGCTGTTGCGGCGCCGGGAGTGGATGCAGCAGAGTCTGGCTTCCAATGCTGTTCCAGCGGCGGGGGCCAGAGAATACGAGTCGTTCTCTTTCGACGGCCGAACGATAGATTTTGGAAAATTGGAGCTACGGGTAAACGGGAACACCATCCAGTTAACTCTCATGGAAGCGGAACTGCTCCGACACCTCATTCGCAATGAGGGACGGGTCGTCTCCCGCAAATCGATTCTTGAAGAAGTGTGGGGACTGCACGAAGACACCGATACTCGCGCCATCGACAATTTCATCGTTCGCCTGCGCCGCTATATTGAAGACAATCCCTCTGAACCTCGACATCTGCTCACGGTTCGCGGGGTCGGTTATCGCTTTATCGCGGAGCCGGAAAAGAAGTGAGTCATCCCGAGCGCGGCTCGAACCGCGCTGGCGCGGTAAGAGGAAGTCGAGGGACCCCCAGCCTGGGCTCCGAGCCATCCGCTCAACGGGGTACTTCGACTCCGCGAGCGACATGCTGTCCTACTCGCGGCGGAGATTGGAAATGAGATTTTCCCTGTGACCCAGCGCAATTCCATCCACCCGGTCCAGAACAAAAGCGTAAACCGCGAAGGCGAATACAGCCGGCAGCCATAACACCAGCAGTTCCACCCATGAATT
Organism: Terriglobales bacterium; assembly: GCA_035298145.1. Taxonomy (GTDB): domain Bacteria; phylum Acidobacteriota; class Terriglobia; order Terriglobales; family Acidobacteriaceae; genus JAIQFF01. The sequence continues at coordinate 1,003 of DATGYF010000783.1, forward strand.
TTCAAAGGTCCGGGAAAACCAGAGCATCAGGGCGCCCACCCCGAACAGAGCGCCGCGCACCGCAAAGCTCGCCAGTACGGTGGTCAGAGAGGCCCTTTGCCGGCCAAACACACCAGCTTCGATCCGGGTGGGGGAATAGATCGAAAACAGGTTCCCGGCGGCGAGGTCGATGGGTACGACAAACAGAATGCCCGCCAGCGTGGCGATGGTTACGCCCAGCGATGGCAGCCGGTAGAGCAGGCAGGTTCCCAGCCACACCAATCCAACTTCCAGCACGAACACGGCTGCATGCGCCAGGTTTTTGCCCATCACGATTTGCCGGAAGGGGACCGGAGAAGCAAAGAAAAACTGGGTGCCGCCGCCATCCGCTCCAAAATTGTTGTAGGAAAGATTGGTCAGCAACAACAGTGAGTAGGCAGCGCCCAGAGGAAATGTGAGTTCAGGCGTCCGCGCCAACAGACCTTCGTTCTTACCGGAACTGCGGAAGACCGCCAGCATGAACAGGGGCACAATCAGAGTGAAGAGCATCGGGCCGCTGCGGCTGAGATAACGCAATTCTTTTTCGAAGACCGCGGCGATCGCGCCGGGGACTCCGGGTAAATTCCACCCTGGGCGGGGTGCAGGAAGCCCGCTGGGCAGGGCCTTGCGACGTGCCGATTCGCTGAAGCTGGCGCCCCGATATTCAGCCCGCAATCGGAAGTTCAGAAGCCAGAGGAATGCGATCCCATAAGCGAGCAGCAACACAAAAGGAACAACGCTGCTTGAGGGCTGGCTCCGTATAGGTCCCGCGATGGCAGCGGCGGCCAGGCCCGGAGGCAGCGGCCGCTGCGCGTTACTGAGTTTCTGTCCCAAGTCCCTGCTCCCGGGTATGGAGCGATGTTCGTACGCAGCAATTAATGGTCCGATCAGCTGGAAACTCAAAATGAAGAGAAAGAAAAGAATTCCCAGGATTTCGCGCGTTCGCCTCTGGGCCAGCCAGCGCTCCAGCCACGCGAACAGCGTGCGAGCCAGGAGGATGTTCACGACCGCAAAGGTGAGGAGCACGATGGTGGCCCAGGGGAGCGCGCGCGGCCGCGCGATGCCGATGCCGATGTCGATCCCGAGCAGCCACAGGCTGGCCACGGCCGTCGCCGGGTCCAGCGATCCGTAAGCCAGGCGGATCAGAAAGTACGATCGGTAGCCCAGCGGGAAGCGGAGCAGATTTGCAGACTCGACATTCTGGGTAAAGGTGGTCGCCAACAGGGGAAAGAGCTGCCAGAAGAGAAAGACTGGCCACAGCAGTGTGCCCAGCCACTCCACATTTCCATGCAGGATCAGGAACCATGCCGCCCCGCCGAGGCCGATAGCGCCGCCGATGCCCCCGCCCAGAAAGGCCAGGCTGATAAAAATTCGTGATGCCAGCTCCAGGCGCCCGCGAAAAGTCCGCAGCGAATTGACAAAGACGCGCCAGCGCAATCCGGCGACCGCCGCCAGTTGCTGGCGTGCTTGCGGAGCCAGATTCAGACTGCGGGACGTCATTGCTCTGTCAACCTCGCTCAACCTGACAGCGGAGAACGGGCGTCCCCGCCCGTCTGGCACGGGCTGGTGCATCACGGTCGGGACGCCCGTTCTCCATCGGTCCTACCCTAGCCACGACAATTCCTGCCCGTCGGAGTGCGAACCACCGACGGTAAGCAGGAAGATCTGTTCCAGGGTCAGCTTCTCGCCTGCCCGAGTGCCAGCCGCCAGCGGGAGGTCCGCCGCCCGCGCTTCCACGCCCGCTCGCAGTTCTTCCACCGAGCCTTGTGCCACCAGCCGCCCGCGATGAATGATCCCGACATGGGTGCAAAGCCGTTCCACGATTTCCAGCACGTGCGAGGTGAGGAAGATGGTTGCACCGCGCGCGATCATGCGTTGCAGCATGGTTTTCAGAGTGCCGGCGGCGATGGCGTCCACGCCTTCGAAGGGCTCGTCCAGAAATAGCACCTTGGGCCCGTGAATTACGGCTGCGGCCATCGCCAGCTTCTTCTGCATGCCATGCGAGTAGTCCGTGACCAGCGCCTTGGGCTGGTCGGTGAGCTGCATGAAGGCCAGCAGTTCGGCCGCGCGCTTGGCCGCAGTCTCGCGGTCCAGGCCATACATCCGGCCGACGAAGTTCAAATATTCCGATCCCGTCAGCCGGCCAAATAGCGCCATACCTTCCGGCACCACTCCGATCTGCCTTTTTACCTCCACCATGTTAGTGACCAGGTCGAGACCGAGAATCTGGATTCGCCCGGACGTGGGCGCGAGCAAGCCGGTCAGCATTTTGATGGTGGTGGATTTTCCCGCGCCGTTCGGTCCCAGGAAACCGAAGAACTGTCCCGGAGCCACTCTCAGGTTTACGTCCTCGACGGCAACTAAGTCCCCGAAACGCCGGGTCAGATTTTCGGTGGAGATGGTGGGAGCAGCCATGAAAGCTTCGACTCTAGCACAAAGGTAGTCCGCCGGAAGGTGCGCCACGACCGTGGAAGCGTGGCGCTTCCAGCGCCACGATAAGGTCTTGTCGTGAGGGGCTTCCAGGCCCCGTGCCATCGGCTGTGATCCCCACTTCGCGCCGCGGCCCGATCGTCGTTGCACACTCATCCGCAACGTTTCCATTCGAATTGTCGATCGCCATAATCCACGCTTGGACAAAAACCCTGACCGTACTAGACTAGGCGGCTGAAATTCCCCGGCCCTTTCCAGTGCAGGTGCAGGAAGACGCGATCGGGATGCGTGTGTTTGGTTTCAGGAGGCGATTTATGGGCTCTCGCTGGTTGCTGCTGCTTCTTTTCTCGTTGACTCCCAGCGCGTTGCTGGCACAGTCGTCGCCACCACCGCAGCCCCCGCAATCCCAGTCCGCGGCTGCAGCGGGCGAGCCGTCGGTGCAGAGCCTGCTCGAGCGCATTCAACAGCTGGAGAATCGAATCACACAACTGGAGGAGCGTGATCGCCAGAAGGAGGCTGCGCTGGCACCCGCTCCGGCGGCCGCCACGGCCCCTGCTCCCACGCCCGGCCCGGCCGCAATGCACGATGAGCACGCCAGCATGAGCGAAATCCGCGACACCGAGCGACGCTTTCCCTCGCTGCAGATCAGGGGATTCGGCGACGTTGATTTCTCAGCCACCGATGAGAAGGGATCAGTCAGCGGTTTCAAAATGGGGCAACTGGTTCTGCATCTGGCGTCGCCTTTGTCCGAAAAGGTCAGCTACTTCGGAGAAGTCAGCTTTACCGCCCAACCCGGCACCTATGACCTGAGCGTGGAACGCAGCATTATTCGCTACGACTATAACGACTACTTCAAGATCTCATTCGGCAAATACCACACTCCGATTGGATATTGGAACACAGCTTTTCATCACGGCGCCTGGTTGCAGACCACCATCGATCGCCCGGAAATGGTGAAGTTTGGCGGAACATTTATTCCCGTGCATTTCGTGGGCGTACAAGCCGAAGGAAACATTCCCTCCGGCGGGTTGGGCCTGGGATACAACGTGGGCTTCGGCAACGGGCGCTCCTCGATCCTGAGCAAATCGGGCGACAGCGGCGATTCCAACGATAACCGCTCGTGGGTCGCCAATGTCTACGCCCGGCCCTCCCGATTTTACGGTCTTCAGGTGGGAGCGTCGGTGTATCGTGACAAGCTCACGCCGCAGCCGGGACAGAACTTCGGCGAATGGATCACCGCCGCCGACATCGTCTGGACCAAGGAGAAGCCGGAATTCCTGGCCGAGTACGCCAACATTCATCACCGCGACGAGCTCACCTCCAATACCTGGGACAGCCAGTCATTCTACGTTCAGCTCGCCTACCGCTTGCCCTGGCAGCAAAGCAAATGGAAGCCTTATTATCGATACGAGTATATTCATAAGCCTGAGGACGATCCCACGCTGCTGAATGTGCTGGATCTGACAGGTTCGACGCTCGGGGTCAGGTACGACATCACGAACTACGCGGCCTTTAAGGGCGAGTATCGGAACAGTCGCCATGGTGTGAACGAGCCCCGGGTCAACGGGGCCTTTTTCCAGACTGCCTTTACCTTCTGATACCGACATGAAATCACATTGGAAATTCGTCTCTCGAGCCTTCGTTCTCAGCTGCCTGTGCCTGGCCCTGCTGCAGCCGCTGGCAGCCCAGCGCCACGATGTTGACGTGGCCGTCGTGGTGCACCCCGATACGCCGATCAGCAATCTCAGCCTGGCCGAGGTGCGCAAGGTTTTTCTCGGCGACCGCCAGTACTGGAGCACCAATGTTCCGGTGGTCCTGATGATTCGGGCTCCCGTGGCCCGGGAGCGGGACGTAGTCCTGAAAATCATCTACCAGATGTCGGAATCGCAATTCAAACAGTATTGGATCGCGAAAATTTTCCGGGCAGAATCGGCCAGTGCTCCCAAAGTCGTATATTCGAATGACATGGCCAACCAGTTGGTCACCGCCATCCCGGGCTCGATCGCGTTCATCGACAGTAAGGATGTGAAGCCCGGTTCCAAGGTACTGCGCGTGGATGGCCGTTTGCCGGGAGAACCAGGGTATCCCCTGCGCTAAGTAGCGCCGGCCTCCGGGCCGCCCGCCAGAAGCCGGCGAGACGCCGGCGCTACCGCGGCAATGCGAGCAGTTGCAATATTTTCTGGAATCGAGGATCGGAACGGAAGTCGTCGAAGGCGGGTTCGACCTTCACATAGGTGAGGTTGCTGTCGCGGTCGTGGTAAGCCTGTTCGAGTGCCGCCAGCGCCTGGTTCTTTTCTCCCAGCCGGGCGTAGATCTGGGCCATGTTGTAAGACGAAACGTAGCCGCGTTTGGATATTTCCTTTAAGCCTTCCAGCGAACTCTTCAGCACGCCGGGATAGCCGGAGGCGTTGAAGTCCTCGCCGATCGATGCCGCCAGGTCGGGACTGCCGAAAAGCGTCAACACCTTCTGCCGTTCCCCAACCGCCTCCTTGAACATGCCGTTCTGGGCGTAAGCGGCTTCGATGGCGTGTTGGGCGGGGACGAATTTCGGGTCCATATCCAACGTCCTCGTGAGTTGCAGAGCCGCCTCGTCATACTGCCGCGTGAAGTAGAGCAGCCGGCCCAGGCTGGTGTTGGTCAGCAGGGACAAGGGATCGAGTTCCTGGGCCTTCTTCAGTTCGATCCGGGCTTCGTCGAAGCGGCCCATCCGGGCCAGGAAATCCCCGTACCACTGGTGACCGGACGCGTAGTTGGGATTCAACTCGATCGCCCGCTTGAACTCGGATTCGGCTCCTGACCAATCCCAGTCATAACTTTCCCGCACCAGCCCCAGGGATATGTGCGCCTCGGGCAGGCTGTCGTCCAGTTTCACTGCCTGCATGGCTGCGGATTTTGCGTTTTGCCAGACCTGCTGCGGCGGCGTGTATCCGGACTCACCCAGAAAGTTATACGTATCCGCCAGCCCGGCGTACGCCTGGGCATAGCGGGGATCTTTTTCGACTGCCTGATTGAAATAGTCGATAGCTTTCCTGAACCCATCTTCAGTCCACTTGTTCCAGTAGAAAAGGCCCTGCAGATAGAGCTGGTAAGCTTCGGGATTTTCGGTATCGTGTTTGGCGACCTGGCTGACCTCCTCGGCGCCCACGATGCGGGGGCGGAGGTTGTCGTAAATTTCCTTGGCGATGTCGCCCTGCACCGCAATCAGGTCGGAAACCTTGCGATTGAACTGGTCACCCCAAAGTTCAGCCCCATCGGCAACATTTACCAGATCGGTTTGGATCAGCAACGTGTCTCCGCGCTGCGTGACCCTGCCCATGAGCACCGCGTCCACGTTCAGTTCCTTGCCGATTTTCTGGGCGTTGACTTCGCGTCCTTTGTAGCTGAAGACCGTACTGCGGGCCATTACGCGCAGTTCCGGCACGCGGGAAAGGCTGCTGATGATGCCTTCGGTAACCCCGTCGGCGAGATACTCGATGTTGGGGTCGGCGCCCACATTTACGAAAGGCAGAACCGCGATGGCATGAATATGATTTCCGCCGCCCAGCCAACGATCGCGCAGGCTGTGGGGAAGCAACACCGCAACCAGCAACAGGACGAAGACTGCGGCGGCTGCGATGATCGCGGGTTTGCGCCACGGGGCCCGCGATCCCTTCGACGGAGTGAAGGTGGGAACTCCGGAAGACTCGGTGTCGCGCTTGACCCGTTTGAGGTCGGCCTGCAGTTCGGCGGCGGACTGGTAGCGTAACTTACGATCTTTCTCCAGCAGCTTGGCCGCGATCCAACCCAGGTCCGGAATCAGTTCCGGATTTACCCGCGAGGCCGACAGCGGAGTACGGTTGAGGATGGCTTCGAAGACTACCGCGGTGGTGCCGCCCCCGAAGGCGAGGCGTCCGGTCGCCATTTCATATAGCACAGCGCCCAGTGAAAAAAGATCGCTGCGGCGGTCCAGTTCTTCCCCGCGGGCCTGTTCCGGAGACATGTAGGCCACGGTGCCCAGCGCCACTCCCGTGCTGGTCAGGTGATCGATCCCGCTCAGGGTGGGCATGGCGGCGGGGCCAACATCCTGGGGTATTTGACGCGCGCTGGGCACCAGCTTGGCCAGGCCGAAATCCAGCACCTTGGCCTGACCGCGCTTGGTCAGAAAGATATTCGCCGGCTTGAGATCTCGATGAATTATTCCTGAGTCATGGGCCGCTTCCAGCGCGTCGGCAATCTGGATCGTAATCTCCAGGATTTGGGTGCCGGGCAGCGGCTTGCCCGAGATCATGTGCTTCAAGGGCTGGCCTTCCAACAGTTCCATCACGATGAAAGGCTGCCCTTCGAACTGGTCAATCTCGTGGATGATGCAGATGTTGGGGTGATTCAGGCCGGAGGCGGCCCGGGCCTCGCGCTGAAAGCGCTCCAGGGCCATGGGGTCGCGAACCAGTTCAGGGGGAAGAAACTTCAGCGCGATGCTTCTGCCCAACCGCAGGTCCAGGGCGCGATAGACAACTCCCATACCGCCGCCACCCAGTTTCTCTTCGATCCGATAGTGAGAAATAGTCTGGCCCAGCATAGGGAATTCCCCGCCGATGGCTCATGGTAGGCCGCACCTAAGGGCAAGTCAACGCGGCTGGTTAGTTGTTGGTCAGCGGTCTTGGTCGTTGGCGAAATCGACTGGCAGTGAGTTGGAAGTAGTGTGGATGTAATGTAGCGCCGCCGTCCCGGCGGCTGTCCGGCGGGCATCCCGCCCGCCGCCGAGGGCAGGATGCCCTCGAGACAGCCGGCAAGATGCCGGCGCTACGGTTTCTCAGAGAATTAAGCGTTCGCAGCTAATCGTCGTTGGTCGTTGGCCAAATCGACTGGCAGTGAGTTGGAAGTAGTGCGGATGTAATGTAGCGCCGCCGTCCCGGCAGCTGTCCGGCGAGCGTCCCGCCCGCCGCCGAGGGCAGGATGCCCTCGAGACAGCGGGCAAGATGCCGGCGCTACGGTTTCTCAGAGAATTAATCGTTCGCAGCTAATCGTCGTTGGTCGCTGGCCAAATCGACTGGCAGTGAGTCGGAAGTAGTGAGGTGGAAGGTAGCGCCGCCGTCCCGGCGGCTGTCCGGCGGGCGTCCCGCCCGCCGCCGAGGGCAGGATGCCCTCGGGACAACCGGCAGGATGCCGGCGCTACGTTAGAGGTCTTTCCGGGAGAAATTCCCGTATCACTTTCCTGGAGATTTTCCGAGAATTCCCGTGTTCGCATCGTGAATGGCCACGGGCCAACGATCAATCCTGGAGCTACTGGCGGGACGCCGAGGCCCCCGCCGCCAGTTCGCGCAGCACGCTCAGAAATCCAGCGGCGGCCTGCTCATCGCTGAGCGCCTCCAGCGGGACAGTGGCGGCGATGTGGGGCGATTCGGAACGGAAGCGCACGCTGATCAAATTGTGTCCGCGCGCGGTCATCAGGGTGTTCACCACGGGGGAAAGTTCCTGCGTCCAGCGGGTGCGGGTGGTGAGAATGACAGGTCCGGGATGAGACACCGACCAATCGCGAGGTTGGGACGACAGCTGGCTGTGGCGCTGGGACAACCAGCGATGATGGAACACATCCAGGTGGAAGGCGGGAGCGCCATCCAGGTCAGCTTCAAAAGTAAGAGTTTCCTTCTGCTTGTGCCAGATGCTGACAAACCACTTGAAGGGGATCGGCCGGGGCCGCAGCCGGATGGTTACCCTGGCATTGTCGAACCAGTGCGCGGAGAAGCCGAAGCGGGCGTGCAGCTGGGACACGCCCAGCCAACGCGCGTCCAGCATCCGGCCTTTATTCGAACACGCAGCCTCCACCCAGTGCAGGGCGGTGGCACCCTTGCGGCGGTTATAGCGCGCAAAGTAGAAAAACCACACCCCCAGCAGGACGATCGCACTAAGCGCGTCAATGAGCACCATGCGTCCCACAAGGGCCTCAATGCAGATAGTACGACTTGTGACGCAAGTACCGCAACAGGTTCCTCGTCGCCGGGCGTGGGTCCGGCCTAAACCATGCTGAATCAGGGCGGCCCTATCGACCCTGGCTTCACGATTACAATCAATCCGTGGAATTTGCCCTGAGAGACTTCCGGCATGCGGAATTCGAAACCCTGTGGCGCATTGACCAGCAGTGTTTTGCCCCGGGGATCTCCTATAGCCGCCTGGAACTGGCCACATATCTGCAGCGGCCGGGCGCATTGGTCCTGGTGGCGGAGTCATCCGGGGCCGATACAATCAGCGAATCTTCGAGTAAGGCCCAACCTTCAAGGACAACTGTGGGATTCATCGTGGCCGAGGCCGCGAGCCGGGGACGCGGTCACATTATCACGATCGATGTCCTGGGCCACGCCCGGCGCGCCGGGGTCGGATCGCAGCTGCTGCACGCCGCCGAGGAGCGATTGCGTGCCGCCGGCTGTCATTACGTGGTGCTTGAAACCGCGGTGGACAATACGGCGGCCGTGTCGTTCTACAATCGGCATCGCTACAACGTCATCAAAACCCTGCCGCGGTATTATTCGAATGGCGTGGACGCCTTCGTGATGAAGAAAGATTTGCTTTCGCCGGCGCAGCCAGCTAACTTGCCCCAGTGAGCCCAGGCAGAATGAAAATTGCGATTCAGGGGGAAGCGGGTTCGTTCAGCCACGAGGCTGCTCGACGCATGGTTCCAGGCTGCGAAATCATTTCCTGCGCGCGATCCGTCGAAGTCTTTGACCGGGTGCAGCGGGGTTCGGTGGCGGCTGCGGTGATCCCTATCGAGAATTCGCTGGCCGGATCGGTGACCGAGCATTTTGATCTGTTGCTGGCGCGCCAGGTTTTTATCGAAAAAGAGTTTCTATTGCGCATCGTGCACAATCTGATCGCGCAGCCTGGAGTCAAGCGCGCCGAATTGCGCCGGGCGTTCTCGCATCCCGTGGCCCTGGAGCAGTGCCGCGACTTCTTCGCCAAAAATCCGCGGATCCAGCCCACTCCGTTCTATGACACGGCGGGTAGCGTCAAGCATGTGATCGAAAGCGGACTGCGCGATGCCGCCGGTATCGCCGGCGCGCAGGCCGCAAAAGCCTACAAAGGCCACATTCTGGCGGCCGGCATTGAAGATGACAAGCGCAACTTTACGCGGTTTTTCCTGGTCCGCAAGGCGCGGCGCATTCTGCCCGGCGCTAATAAGACGTCGATTGCGTTCAGCGTTAAAAACATTGCTGGCGCGTTGTTCAAGGCCCTGGCCGTATTCGCGCTGCGCGACATCAGCCTGACCAAGATTGAATCGCGCCCGTTGCGCGGGCGGCCCTGGGAGTATGTGTTCTACGCCGACTTTCTCCGCGGAGACGATGAATCCGCGCGCAACGCACTGCGTCACCTGGGAGAGGTAGCCGACCTGGTGAAGGTGCTGGGAATCTATCCCGCCGCCTGAAAGAGCTTGTGTGGGGCGGGCGCCCTCGCCCGCCGCCTTTGAATTTGGTTTTGATTGTGATTTGGTCATCAGAGGCCTAAGTCCAAGGCAAAGGCGGCGGGCGAGCGCGCCCGCCCCACACAAGAGAGCAACATCCCGTTTCGGGCGTCCAATGGTCACTAATCGGTCTCAGCACCTTTGATTGGGTACAAACTCCTCGATTAGGGTTTAGTATTCAATTACTTTCAAGTGAATAGCGGGGCCTGCATCCTTCTCGGCCTTTATGTCATCAAAACTTGAGCACAAGACACTCAAGGTGAAATATGGCAGAAAAAACGCGCACTGAGCGCAATACCAAGCCAAAAGAAGAAGAAACGGGGATTCTGCCGATCCTGCCGGTTCGGGATACGGTACTTTTCCCCCACGCCGTGCTGCCCCTGACCGTGGGCCGGGAGAGCTCGGTTCAACTTATTAATTCGCTGGGCGAAGACAAGACCATCGTGGTGGTGGCGCAGCGTGAAGCGCGCGTCGATGCTCCCCAGGCCAGCGATCTCTATACCGTGGGAACGCTTGCCGTCGTCCACAAAGTAGTAAAGATGCCCAACCAGAGCCTGTTTGTTTTTGCCGAAGGCCTGGAACGGGTGCGGCTCACTGAATTCTCCCAGCTGACGCCCTTCATGCGTGGTCGTGTGGATTCCGTGCCCGAAGCCATTCCGCCCAAGAGTTCCGAGGTGGAAGCGCTGCAGCGCAATGTTCTTACACTGTTCCAGCAGATCGTGGCCGGCTCTCCGACTTTGTCGGACGAACTTTCCACGGTGGCCATGAACATTGACGAGCCGGGCCGGCTGGTGGATTTCATCGCCTCCTCGCTCCCGTCGCTCTCGACCGCGGACAAGCAGGACACGCTCGAAACCACCGACGTCCGGGTGCGTCTGGAAAAGATCAACCAGCATCTGGCGAAAGAACTCGAAGTCCAGCAGCTGCGCAACAAGATCCAGTCCGAAGTGCAGGACCGGGTACAGCAGACGCAGCGCGAGTACTACCTGCGCGAGCAGATGAAAGCCATCCAGAAGGAACTGGGCGAGCAGGATGAAGGCGCGCGCGACACCGAAGACCTCAAGCAGAAAATTGACAACGCCGGCATGCCCGATGAAGTGAAGAAAGAGGCCTTGAAGGAATTGGGCCGCCTGGCCCGCATGTCACCCATGGCTGCGGACTACTCCGTCACCCGCAACTATGTGGAATGGCTGGCGGCGCTGCCCTGGGCGAAAACTTCCGGCGGCGAGGTCGATATCTTGAAAGCCAAGGAAATCCTCGACACCGATCACTACGACCTGAAGAAGGTCAAAGACCGCATCCTGGATTATCTTTCCGTGCGGCGCCTGAAGCCTGGAATGAAAGGACCCATTCTCTGCTTCGTCGGACCTCCAGGCGTAGGCAAGACCTCGCTGGGCAAGTCGATCGCGCGCGCCCTGGGACGCAAGTTCGTCCGCATCTCGCTGGGTGGCGTGCATGACGAGGCCGAGATTCGAGGTCACCGGCGCACTTACATTGGAGCTTTGCCGGGACAAATCATCCAGGGCATTCGCCGGGCTGAGACCAAAGATCCGGTCTTTATGCTCGACGAAATCGACAAGGTCGGACGCGACTTCCGCGGCGATCCTGCTTCCGCATTGCTGGAAGCTTTGGATCCCGAACAGAACTCCACGTTCCGGGACAACTACCTGGATGTGACCTTCGATCTTTCGAAGGTGCTGTTCATCACCACCGCGAACATGCTCGATCCCATCGCGGAGCCGTTGCGCGACCGCATGGAGATCATCGAGCTCCAGGGCTATACGGAAGAGGAGAAAGTTCACATCGCATTTCAGTACCTGATTCCGCGACAGATCGAAGAGAACGGCGTCACTGCAGAACAAATTGAATTTCCGGAAGATGGGGTTGCCTACATCATCCGGCATTACACGCGGGAAGCTGGAGTGCGCAATCTCGAACGCAACATCGGTACCATCTGCCGCAAGCAGGCGCGGCGGTTGGCTGAAGGCAAGACCGACAAGCTGATCGTGAACAAGGAAGTGGTCCTCGAATTCCTCGGCGGCATCAAAGTGCGCAGCGAAGGCGAAATTGCCGAACGCACCAAACGCGCAGGCGTAGTGGTGGGACTGGCCTGGACTCCTTCCGGCGGCGACGTGCTGTTTGTCGAAGCCAACACCATGAAGGGCAAAGGCGGTTTCACCATGACCGGACAGATCGGCCAGGTGATGCAGGAATCCATGCAGGCAGCGTTGACCTGGGTGCGGTCGAATGCGGCCATACTCGGTATTCCGGAGAATTTCTTCGCCGAGCATGACATCCACATCCACGTGCCGGCGGGAGCGATTCCGAAAGATGGCCCGTCAGCTGGCGTAACCATGGCGACCGCCCTGGTTTCGCTGCTCACCGGCCGCCCGGTGCGTCCACTGACCGCCATGACTGGCGAAATCACGCTGAGTGGCGATGTACTGCCCATCGGCGGGGTCAAGGAAAAAGTCCTGGCTGCCAAGCGCGCCGGCGTCCATGACGTGATTCTGCCCGCCGAAAACAAGACCAATGTGGAAGAGGATCTGACTCCCGAGCAACTCGAGAACATTCGGGTCCACTATGTGAAGTCGATTCTCGCAGTGCTGGAGCTGGCCATTCCCGCCACGCAAACCGAGGAGAAGCAGGACGAAGAGGAGCGGGAAAAGGTCCTCAGCGCCCAAGGCGCCTCATAAGTAACAGATAATAAAAGCTTTACTATGATTCAATGCCAGCTTTCCTGCAATCTGGAGGCTGGCATTTCTGTTGCCCACATAAGTGCGTATTTATCAATACGATGGTACATGTTCGACGGTATAAAACTAATCCCTCTCCGGGGTGTTTAATCCTTATGGAAGCGGTGCCGTTCCGGCCGCAGCGAGGAACAATATGCCAAAGACGAAGACATACCGCAGGTGGTTAGTCGGAGTTGTCCTGGCGGGCGTATTGCTGATGCTGCAGACTCCCGTCACAGCGCGGGCGCAAGATCAGGATGAGGACCAGGACCCGCCCAGCCGCGTGGCGCGGCTGAACTATGCACAAGGGTCAGTTACTTTTCAGCCGGGCGGGGAAGGCGATTGGGTGACGGCTGTTCCCAACCGGCCGCTGACCAGTGGCGACAATCTATGGACCGACCAGGACGCGCGCGCCGAGCTGCATGTAGGCTCGACCGCCATAAGACTGGCCCCGGAAACCAGCATGACCGTGCTCGATCTCGATGATCGCACCATTCAACTCCGCTTGTCGGAAGGCACGCTGATGCTGCGAGTGCGCCATCTCGATGACGGCGATCTGGTCGAAGTGGACACTCCCAATCTGGCCTTCAACCTGCAGCGCACTGGTGAATACCGGATCGACGTTGACAGTGCAGGAAATGTGACCAACGTGAACGTGTGGAGCGGCCGCGGCGAGGTCACGGGCGGAGGATATTCATATACCGTCGTGGCCGGCCAGTCGGCCCGTTTCTCCGGCTCAGATCAGCTGGACTATGACATCGCCCAACTGCCGGGCGCCGATGATTTCGACAACTGGGCGTTTCAGCGCGACCATCGCGAAGACGGCTCTGAATCCGCCAACTACGTTTCGCCGGAGATGACCGGCTACGAGGACCTTGATGACTACGGCCACTGGCAGTATGTCGCGGGCTATGGAACAGTCTGGGTGCCATCGAGCGTGGCTTCCGATTGGGCGCCCTATCGCAACGGCCATTGGGCTTACATCAGCCCCTGGGGATGGACCTGGGTGGACGACGAGCCCTGGGGCTTCGCGCCCTTCCACTATGGACGCTGGGCGTATGCCGAAAACCGCTGGTGCTGGGTGCCGGGGCCGGTAGCGGTCAGGCCGGTATATGCTCCCGCTCTGGTGGCTTTTGTCGGAGGAGTGAGTATTTCGATCGGCGGAGGCCCGGGCGTGGGCTGGTTCCCGCTGGCCCCCGGCGAAGTGTACATGCCCTACTACCGGGGCAGCCGCAGGTACGTAGAGCGCGTCAATGTAACCAACACCGTGGTGAACGTCACCCGGGTGACCAACGTTTACAACGTGTACAACTCGAACCAGCGCAATGACACCAGGATCACCTACGTCAATCAGCGGGTCAATAACGGCGTGACTCTGGTTTCGCGGGACACGTTCGTGAACGCTCGTCCCGTGCAGCGAAACCTGGGACGCTTCGACGCGCGTCAGATGGCGGATGCGCGGGTGGAGCGCGAGGTCCAGGTACAACCGGTCAAGGCCAGCGTATTGGGCTCGGGTGCTCCAGCGCGGTTCAAGCCGCCGCAGGCGATTGTGAACCGCCGGGTGGTCGCGACCCAGAAGCCGGCGCCGCCCAGACAGCCTTTCGGACAGGGGCAGGCGGTGAATGTGCGCACCGAAGAGCCCAACTCGCGGCCGCAGCCGCTGAATAATCCTCAGGGGAACGAACGTCCGGTGGCGCGTCCGCAACAGCCGGTGAGTCCGGTTGAGGCGGATCGAGCGTCGCGGGCCGACGTGCCTCGTCCTGACGCGCGTCCGCAGCGGCCGATTGTTGCGCCGCGGGTGGCCGAACCCGTGCGTCCGGAAGGACCCACCGCGCCGCGTCATCCGCAAGGCGCGGTCGAACAGAACGACCGCGGCCGGGGAGCGCAGGGCTGGTCACATCCCCAGGCCAAGCCTGCACCGCCGGTGCAGCAGCGAAACGCCGCCCAGGCGCGGGACGACGAAAAGAAGTTCCGCACCTGGCAACAGCAGCGTCCGCAGGCCGCGCCGGGGCAGAATCGTGCGCCCCAGGTGCATCCCCAGGAACAGCGTCAGCCGCAGCGGCAGCAGGATAACCGTCCGAAGCCTCAAAAATAATTGTTGAGAGCGTCAGAATTGCCAGTCTCCAATGGGGACTGGCAATTTTTTGGCCTGCCAACAAATCACCACCGGCACGATAGACTACTGGGAACCGGGAACTTGAAACCGGGAACTGGTTTTTATGCAAATCCGCGTACTATTCTTCGGCGTTCTGAAAGACCTCTCCGGCAAGGCGAGCGACTCACTCAGCCTTCCCGAGAACGCCACGCTCGGGGATGTTCTCAGCCACTACGAACGGATCATTCCGCGGCTGAAAGAGACGGCGTCGTCACTTGCCATGTCGGTAAATCAGGAATACGCCGGACCCTCCACCCGGCTGAGGCCAGGAGACGAAGTCGCGCTGCTGCCGCCGGTGAGCGGAGGATCGGAAACCAGCGGGCACGCGGCCATCGTTCGCGAGGCGATTAAAACGGCCTCGGTTGTGCAGGGCCTCAAGCGTCCCGAAGATGGTGCTGTTGCGGTCTTCGAGGGCATAGTGCGTAATCAGACTCGCGGCCGCCGCACACTTTTCCTGAATTACGAGGCGTATGAGGAAATGGCTCTCAAGCAGATGGAGGAGCTGGCGGGTAGGGCGCTGGCCGAATTCAAGGTTCGCGATGTTGCCATCGTCCACCGCCTGGGACGCCTCGAAATCGGCGAGACCAGCGTGCTCATTGCAGTGGCCTCGGCCCATCGTGCGGCCGCCTTCGATGCGTGCAGATGGCTCATCGATACACTGAAACGCACGGTGCCCATCTGGAAGAAGGAGCACTTCGAAGATGGCGCGGTCTGGGCTGACGGTGAGCCTTTCCCCGATGAGATAGCCAGCCCACAAGGCACCCATTCCGGGAGGCGTGCATCTAAGTGACCAGCCGGTTTGGCTGTGCTCTCCGCGGAGTCTATCTGCGATTGGTCGCAGGGACGCCGCACAGCAGCGCCAGGAGCGCACAGGCAAGTGATGTAAACCTCCCGATGAAACAGGTTGTGACTGCAGGTCTTCTGCTGGCGTTGTGCCTCGTCTCCGTTGCCCAGGAGTCCGATACCACTTTCAAGGTTGACGTCAAGCTGGTGAACGTGTTCGTCACCGTGACCGACGATCACGGGGCGCCCATCGCGTCCCTGAAAAAAGACAATTTCCAGTTGAAGGAAGACGACCGGGAGCAGAAGATCGC
>DATGYF010000784.1:0-8036 GCA_035298145.1 Terriglobales bacterium
GTTCCCCAGCACGATCACGTTGCGCCTTTGCGATCCGTCCAGTTCATTGAGCCAGCGTCCTTCCTTCAGGGGAAGATAGCTTATGTCGCTGAGCTGGGGCTCGACCCCCAGAATTTCGCCTCCGGCGTTGGAGAACTCGCTCACCTCGTGCAAGTCGGTGCGGGAAAGCAAGGGGCAGGCATTACGGACGTGCGGCGCCTGAGTGCGGATATCCACGTAGTCCTGGTAGGTGAGCAGATAGGAGCGAGCGGAGTTCATGCTGCCCTTTACCGCGGGCGCGCGCCCGGGAAAGATAAACATGATGTCCTTGCCGAACTCGGCCATTTCGCGCTTGTTGCCTGAACGGAAGCCCTCGCCCACGCCCACCAGCAGCAGCAAAGACCCTACTCCCCAGGCGATGCCGAACATGGTGAGAAATGAGCGCAGTTTGTGGGCCCACAGATTGCGGAAGATCTGCACGAAAATGTCTACTACCGTGCGCATGATCTGTGACATTGTACCTTCTCCCGGTCAGGGGAGGATCGCTTAAGTGCTTATCTGGGGCCGCTTTTAGGGTCAGCTTACGAACCCCTAAGCTCCTTTACGGCAAAGCTCCTTGCAAAGTTGCAAAGAGCTCTGCCGGGCTGACGGCTCAGTCAAAATCCAGGTCAAAGGCGCAGGACAAGCTTGCCCTGAGCGAGGTCGAGGGGAGTGTCCGACCCACGCTTACTCGAATTGGATCAGGACAATCTCAGGCGTTGTCCCCAGCCGCAGCGGAGGACCCCAGGTGCCTGCCCCGTAGGAGACATAGACGATCAGATTGCCCAAACGTTGCAGGCCATAGACAAATTTTCCGTACATTCGGGACGTGATCCAGGTAAAAGGGAAGAACTGTCCGCCATGGGTGTGGCCGGAGAGTTGCAGGGAGAAGCCTTCTTCTTCAGCTATCTTCAGGCGGTCGGGCGCGTGGGTGAGCAGAATGCTGGCCCGGTCGCGGTCCACATCGGCGTGGCGCAGGACAGAGCGGAAGTGGTCGTCGTTGGTTGAATCACTGTAGTGCACGCCGACGATCTGCAAGCCATCGACGGTGACCTTCTCATTGTTCAGGACCCGCACGCCGGAATGCTCGACCGCATCGAGATATTTGGCGGAATCGCTGAACTGTTCGTGATTGCCCAGGACAAAGAATGCGCCCATCGGGGCGGCCAGCCGAGCCCAGGGCTGGGCAAGCTCCCGCACTCGCGCCACCGTTCCGTCGTACATATCGCCGGCAATAAAGACTATGTCGGGCCGCAGCCGGGTGAGCGTGGTCACGATGCGCCGCATGAATCGGAAACCGCGAACGTGGCCCAGATGAGTGTCAGTCACCAGCGCCGCCACCCGGCCACGCCAGGATGCAGGCAGGTTGGGCAGTGTGACGCTGACTCTCCGCACCCGCGTCCAGGCGGCGTTCACGATGCCGTACAGACTGGCCAGCAGCGCGATTGCGAAGAATACGATCACCAGTTCACGCCGGTCCGGATGCAGTCCTAGTAGCCGTGCAATGCCGTAACTTGACCAGCAGAGACTAGCCGCCAGAAAGCAGAAGCTCAAAGTCCCCAGCCACACCGCGGAGACGGTGTACAGGACGCGCACCACAACATGCGAAGATCGCCAGGCCAGCAGGGAAGCCAGCACGAAGCTCACCGAGAGCACCGCCAGGGCGATTGGTAGAGAAGAACTCTTGGACGCAACCGGAACTCCCCAGAAAAACTCCCAGGTCTCATACAAAAACCAGTGAGCCAAAAACAAAATGCCTTGAATAACTGCGATGAAAACAACGATTCGAGACCTCAAGGGTGGGTTTTCTCCAGTCGATCGACCAGTTTTATTAGATGAGGTGCGATGGCAATTGGATTGGCAGATCTTGTGTGGGTCCGCCCCACACAAGAACTAGGCTGCCTGGTGCGAGGGATTGCGGCTGGTGGATGTGATCGAAGCTGGTCTCTTCGGGGCCAGAGCGGCTCGGGTTTCGGCCAAAGTGTTGACGGCCTGGCGGAACTTGGCGCGGGTCACGTTGCGCAGCACCGCCACCAGTGGGGATTCCTGAACGCTGCCAAACAGCTTCTCTGCTCTCTCCGCCAGTTGGACCCAGTCATGCCAGTCGCCGATCACGTCCTGCATATGGTTGAGGAGCCCGATCAGGCGCGAAGCCTCCGCATCTTTGCTCGCGAGTTCTGCGATATAGCGTGCCCGCTTGCCCGCAATCCTGAACTGATGCAGAGTCTTTTCAGTTATCGCGCCCGGGTCCACTTCCAGGGCGTTGAGCTTTTGCCGTGCCAGGGCCAGGGGGTCGGCATTCTTGGGAAGCTCCAGGCTGGCAGAGGTGCGCTTCAGGCGCTTGCGGACTTCGGCGACGGTTTTTTTGTCCAGGGACTTGGTGAGCCGCTTTTCGCGTTGCGAACGTTCTTCGGCCAGCGTGCGCATGAGCCGGGCCTTGCGCACGGGCTGCTCCGGTATCTTCAGGCTCCGCAAAGCAGCGCTCTGCACGTCCAGGTCGCGCACCCGGCCTGCCTTCTTTCGGAGCCGAGCCAGAAGCTTGAGCAGCTTCTTATCGTTGCCGCTGCGCCGCTCACTCAAATCTGAAACCAGCACCTCAACTCTGCGACTGGAAGTACGGAATTTATGGACATTCTCCGGCGACAGCTTTCCGGCCAGCTTCGACAATTGCCGGCTGAGCTTGCGGAACGTAATGCGTGTATTCTCGGGGCGTAGCGGCATACGATCAAAAACCATGAACTACAAAATCCGGGTCCGTACCGTTGAACCTGTTTACTCGGAATCAGTGGAGCTAAAGTTCCGGGTCTTCGACGGGAAGCTTCCCGGAGGCAGGGGCAAACGGTTATTTTAACACTGCTGTAACACGACCGTGCTACCTTGCCGGAAATGGCTAATCGAGCTATGGGAGCGCCTCGACTGACCGGTCCACAACCCGTTCCGGAACAAGCAGTTGCGGTGCACACCGCGACGCACTCCCAGGCCTTGATCCACGCCGGGGACAGCCGGCGAGCGGACGCCGCTTTTTTTTACGCCATGTTGGCCTGCGGGTGTTCCGTACTGGCTCTGGTGGGCCTGATCGTCTATGAGCTGATTACCAAGTCCAGCCTTTCCTGGCACGCCTTCGGCTGGAAATTCTTCTTCCGGAGCGATTGGGACCCGGTCAACGACCAGTTCGGTGCCCTGCCTTTTGTTTACGGCACGATTGTATCTTCCATTCTCGCGTTGCTCATCGCCGTGCCCCTTGCCGTCGGGGTAGCTGTCTATATCACCGAAATGGCGCCGCGCTGGTTGCGTGGGTCCCTGGCCTTCACTACGGAACTGCTGGCTGCCATCCCCAGCGTCATTTATGGATTGTGGGCGATTTTCGTCCTGGTGCCGCTGCTTCGCCAATACCTCCAGCCCTGGCTGGCAAAATACCTGGGCTGGACGGGTCTATTTGAGGGACCGCCCTACGGGATCGGCATGCTGGCGGCTGGAATCATTCTGGCCATCATGGTGGTTCCGATTGTTTCTTCGATCACGCGTGAGGTCATGACCGCGGTCCCGCAGCAGCAGCGGGAGGCCGTGCTCGCTCTGGGCGCCACGCGCTGGGAGATGATCCGCACCGGGGTTCTGCGCAACGCGCGCGCCGGCATTATGGGCGGCGTGATCCTCGGCCTGGGCCGGGCACTGGGCGAGACCATGGCGGTCACCATGGTGATCGGCAACCGTCCCGAAATCGCAAAATCTCTTTTCGCTCCCGGATATACCATGGCCAGTGTGATCGCCAACGAGTTCAGCGAAGCCACCGGAGATGTTTATCTCAGCGCCCTGGTTGAAGTCGGCCTGGCGCTTTTTCTGGTGACGATCATCGTCAACATCGTGGCGCAGTTGCTGGTGTGGACGGTGACGCGCGGTACTCCAGCGAGGAGCCATGCCTGAAAAGACAATGCTTCCGGCCGATTTTTCAGATGCTCCCATCAGCCTGTGGCGGCGCGGCCTGAATTTCCTGGTCTCGGTGGCGGCAATCGGAGCTGTGGTAGTGGTATTGATGCCACTGGGAGCGGTCTTCGGCTACCTGATCTACAAGGGCATCGGCTCCATCAACTGGGCTTTCCTGACCCAGATTCCCAAGCCTCCTGGCGAAGCCGGTGGAGGCATGGCGAACGCCATCGCCGGGTCGGTTTACATTCTGCTCATCGCCAGTTCCATGGGAGTTCCGCTGGGCATCGGCGCGGGAATTTATCTCTCCGAATACGGGCGCGGGACCCGCTTCGGCAACCTGATCCGCTTCACCGCGGACGTGCTCAACGGAGTGCCATCGATCATTGTGGGTATTGTGGCCTACGGCCTGGTGGTATTGACCCAGGGACATTTCTCGGCCCTGGCTGGAGGCGTTGCTCTGGCCATCATGATGGTGCCCACCATCACCCGGACTACGGAAGAGATGTTGCTGCTGGTTCCGCAGGCGGTGCGCGAGGCGGCCTACGGCCTGGGAGTTTCGCGCTGGCGGACTACGCTCTCGATCACTTTGCGCACCGCGACCTCGGGAGTCATCACCGGAGTCATGCTGGCGTTTGCCCGGGTGGCGGGAGAGACCGCACCGCTGCTGTTCACGGCTTTCGGCAACCAGTACTGGAACTGGAAGCTGGAGCAGCCCACCGCTGCCTTGTCTCTGCAGATATTCACCTACGCGATTTCGCCATTCGATGAGTGGCACCGCCAGGCCTGGGCGGGCGCGCTGATCCTGATTGTGCTTATCGTGACTTCGGTCGGCGCCGTGCGGTTGGTGGCCAACCGGGGTATGCTCAAGGGAGCGAACTGAGAACCTCATGGGCGTGGGCATCCAAGTCGATCAACTGAACGCCTGGTTCGGCAAGACCCAGGCCCTGTACGACATCAACATGACGGTGGCGGCGAACCATGCCACGGCGGTGATTGGTCCGTCGGGATGCGGCAAGTCCACCTTCGTGCGCTGCCTGAACCGCATGCACGAGACCATTCCGGAAGCGCGCGCCACCGGGCGCGTGCGCATCGGTGAAATGGACGTGTACAACGGGACTTCCGCGGTGCAGATTCGCCGGCGCATCGGGATGGTGTTCCAGAAGGCGAATCCCTTTCCCACCATGTCCATTTACGACAATGTGGCGGCGGGATTGAAGCTGAACGGATTTCACGATCACAAGCGTCTGGATGAAATTGTCGAACGCTCGCTGGTACTCTCCGCCCTCTGGGACGAGGTGAAGGATACGATGCGCAAGAAGTCCGGCGCCAGCCTCTCCGGAGGCCAGCAGCAGCGGCTCTGTATCGCGCGCGCCCTGGCGGTTGAACCGCAGGTGCTGCTCATGGACGAGCCCTGTTCGGCCCTCGACCCGATCTCCACCGGCAAGATCGAGGAACTGATCTTCCAGTTGAAGGAAAAATTCACCATCGTAATCGTCACCCACAACATGCAGCAGGCGTCCCGGGTGGCGGAGTTCACCGGCTTTTTTCTCCTGGGCAAGCTTATCGAATTCGACAAGACGGAGAAGATTTTCACCACCCCGTCCGACAAGCGGACGGAAGACTACATCACAGGCAGGTTTGGATAATGGCGCGCACCCGTTTTCTGCAAGGACTGGACGAGCTCCGGGCCCGTTTGCTGCGTATGGGCGGACTGGCCGAGCAGGCCGTGGACCGCGCCTGCCAGGCGTATATCGAGCGCGACCTCACGCGCTGCCGCATGGTGCTCGAAGGCGAAACTCAGATCAATCTCACCGAACGCGAAATCGACGAAATGGCCTTCGACCTTCTGGCCATGCAGCAGCCCATGGCGGTCGATCTGCGTTTCATTCTCGCCGTCACCAAAATCAATGCCGACCTGGAACGTGTGGGCGACCAGGCGGTGAACATTGCCGAGCGCGTGATGGACATGGTGGACCTGCCGAAAGCTGACCTGCCGGTGGATATCCCGCGCATGGCGGCGGCAGTTTCCGCCATGGTGCGCCGCGCTTTGGAATCCTTCATCGAAGGCAAGGCTGAACTGGCGCAGGCGGTCCTCGAAATGGACAATGTGGTCGATCGCATGAAGGATGAAGCCTTCATCGTGCTGGTGAAGTCAATGAACGATCATCCCGAAACCACGCGCCAGGCGCTGGACGCGCTGCTGGTGGCCCGCAATCTGGAACGCGTGGCCGACCACGCCACGAACATCGCGGAGGACGTAATCTTCTGGGTGCGCGGCGCAGATGTTCGCCACAACGTAGCGCCCGAACAGCCCGAGCAGCAGGAAGTTACAGACCCTCACTAAAGTTAGTAATCAACAATGACCACGTGGGGACAGCCGGGGCGGCTGTCCCTACGTGGTTCATCCTACCGAGCGGATTTCCTCAGCTTTTCTTTTGGCGATGCCGGTGCTACAAGATCTTTCAGACTTTTCTGGAGGAATCTTGAAGCGCTTTGCGGGAATTATTTTCTTGCTTGCTGTCTTTTTGGCTCCCCTTTTTGCCCAAGACTCGGCCCACCCCAGGCACCTCTCGCTACCCACCAGCAAGCTGCTGGATACGCCCTCGCCCGGCCGCATTGGTGCGGTGAACAGTTTTCCCGCAACCATTGCGCTCACTCCGGACGGCCACTACGCGGCGCTGCTGAATAATGGCTACGGCACCCAGCAGGCGCAGGCGCACCAGTCCATCACGATTCTTGATCTCCAGACCAACCAGCTCAGCGATTTTCCCGATGCCCGCCTCTCCGACACTGCTCACCAGAGCTATTTCATCGGTCTCGCTTTCAGTTCGGACGGAAGCCATTTGTACGCGTCGATGGGCTCAATCACTGACCCTACGGGGAGGAAGCGAGGCAATACCGGCAATGGCATCGCAGTGTACAAATTTGAAAACGGCAAACTGAGCCCGGAGCGCTTTCTGAAAATCGCTCCGCAGGAGATTGCCGCGGGCAGGAAGGTTGCATTTGGAGTCCGTAAGACCGCGGCGGGAACCGCGATTCCATATCCCGCCGGCTTGGCGGTGATCTCGGGACAAGGCAGAGACCGGTTGCTGGTGGCCAACAATCTCTCCGACAATGCCGTCCTGCTGGATACGGCCGACGGACGGGTTCTGCAGCGATTCGACCTGAGCACACACCAGATGATTCCGTCGTCATTCCCCTATACGGTCGTTGCCAGCCGCGATGGCCGGCGCGCCTGGTGCAGCCTGTGGAATTCTTCCCGTGTGGCCGAACTGGATCTGGAGAAGGGAAGTGTCACGCGCTGGATCTCCTTACTGGAGCCGAAAGATCCGATCGCGCCCGGCTCCCACCCTACTGATCTTCTGCTGAGCCCCGACGAGAAATGGCTCTACGTCGCTCTGTCGAATGCGGATGCGATCGCCACCATTGACACCACTTCGGGATTGGTCATCCATCTTGCCTCTACCAACCTTGCCGGACAGGGGCACGCCGGGACTTATCCGACCGCGCTGGCGCAGTCGCCCGACGGCACCCGCGTGTTTGTTGCGGATTCCTCGTTGAACGCGGTTGCAGTTTTTGACTCTGCGGCGCTGACGAAACCGGGCATCGCTTTTCCCTTGCCGCAAGAGGCGATGGGTTTCATTCCGACCGACTGGTATCCCAGCGCCTTGTCGGTACGAGACGACGATCTGCTCATCGCAACCGCCAAGGGAGAAGGGGCAGGCCCCAACAGCGGCATCAGCCAATTGAAGGGCGAACGGCGGCGGCGCGAGCATCCCTACATTGCCACGATGATGTATGGTTCCCTCTCCCGCTTGAACTTTCGCAACGTGGAGAAACGCTTGCGCGAGTTGACGCAGAAGGTCAAGGAAAGCAATCTCTTCCTGTCCGATCCCGGAAAGATCAAGTTTCAGGCGGGTCTAAACCCGATTCACCATGTGATCTACATCCTCAAGGAAAACCGCACCTACGACCAGGTGCTGGGCGATCTGAAACTCGAAGGCCGGAAAGTAGGCAACGGCGATCCTGCGTTGACCATGTACGGCGCGGATGTGACCCCCAACCTGCACAAGCTGGCGCTGCAGTTCGGAGTG
>DATGYF010000785.1:0-3186 GCA_035298145.1 Terriglobales bacterium
TCTGATTACGACGATTCACATTATTGTCTGCTTTTTTCTGATCATCGTAGTGCTGCTGCAAAGCGGTAAGAGCGGCGATATTGCGGCTGCCTTCGGCGGGATGGGGAGCCAGACTGCGTTTGGGCCACGGGGCGCTGCCACGGCTTTGTCCAAGGCGACCACGTGGTCAACCATTATCTTTATGATCACCTCGATCACGCTCTCGATTATGGCCTCGCGCGGAGGCAGCGGCTCGAACTCAGTCCTCCAGGGGATTACGCCCTCGCAAACCAAGACGCAACCGGCCACGCCCGCACCGGTTCCGGCGCCACCGGCGCAGAAGTAGTTGTTGGTCGTTGGTCGTTGGCCAAAGCGCTCTATAACGGTTGACGACTGACGACCGACGACTGTCCCATGATTCACGAAATCCTTCCCGTCGGCCCCCTGCAGTGCAACTGCTCTGTAATCGGGGACGAGACTACCCGGGATGCCATGGTGATCGATCCCGGCGACGACATCGAAGATGTCCTTGCCCTCATTCACAAGCACAACCTGCACGTAAAACAGATCGTCATCACTCATGCTCACATCGATCATGTGGGTGGAGCGATGAAGCTGCGGGCTGCCACCGGCGCACCCATCCTGCTCAACCAGAACGACTATGCCCTGCTCAAGATGCTGGATGTGCAGGCAGCGTGGATTGGAGTGGAAAACCCGGGCAAGGTTGAAATCGATCAGAGTATCGGACAATCGGATACTGTCCAGGCAGGCCCGCTCACCGCGAGCGTGATTCATACTCCGGGACACACCGAGGGCAGCGTTTGCCTCTACTTTCCGCTGGAAAAGAAACTGATTGCCGGTGACACATTGTTCGCGGGAAGCATTGGCCGCACCGATCTGCCGGGAGGCTCGATGAAGAAAATCATCCAATCGCTGCACGAGAAAGTTCTGGCTCTGCCCGATGAGACCATGGTCATTCCCGGCCATGGCCCCCTGACCACAATTGGAGAAGAGCGCGAGAGCAATCCGTTTCTGGTGAAAAGCTAGAAAAACGCGTCGCCTTCCCGCTACTTCTTGTCCGGAGTCTTCTCGTCGCTCTTGCTCTGAATGGAGAGCAGCTCCACCTCAAAAATCAGAGTGGAATCGGGAGCAATTTCCGGGCCGGGGGAGCGTTCACCGTAGGCCAGGTCCGAGGGCACGAAGAGTTGCCACTTCGATCCCACGGGCATGAGTTGCAGGGCCTCGGTCCACCCCTTGATGACACCGCTTACCGGGAAAGTCGCGGGCTCGCCGCGCTTGTAGGAGCTGTCAAATTCCGTGCCGTTGATGAGAGTGCCACGGTAGTTGCAGACCACTGAATCGGTTGCTGTCGGCTTGGGCCCGGTCCCTTGCGTCAGAATCTTATACTGCAGGCCGCTGGGCAGGGTGACGACACCCTCCTTGGCTTTATTAGCGGCCAGAAATGCGTCGCCTTCTTTCTTGTTGGCCTCCCCCGCCGCCTGCATCTCGGCTTGTTGCTTTTTGCGCATTTCGTTCTGCACTTCCATGAGTGCCGCCCTCGCCTGCTCTTCGGTCAGGGCTGTCTTGCCGCCAGCCAAGGCATCTTTCAAGCCCCGCAGAAGGATGTTGGGATCGACGGGTACCGATTGCTTGTGCAGGTTTGTTCCCAGGTTCATCCCCAGGGCATAGCTGAATTTGTCTTTTTGGGTGGTGAGCACGGGGGCAGCCTGAGCTTTTGCCGCAGGCGCTCGACGCGCCCTCGTCGTGGGAGTCGCATGGGGTTTTGGCGCCGGCGTCTGCTGACCCAGGGAATGGTGGCTTCCGATCAACACTATGCCAATCGCCAAGAGAGTTACTGGAGAGGTGAACAATTTACGCATGCAGCTATTGTCACATTGGTTTGAACAACTCGGCAAACCGCCGATATGGGCCAGGCCCTTCTTCAGGAATGACAGTGATTTTCTGAAAGTAGGATCTCAGTTCTCGGTTCTCAGTTGCTGCAATGAGCTCACGATTCCTGATTGAGAAATTGAAGTATTTGACTGATGCCTTCACAAAATTCTTCAGGCCGGGTGAGCAGGCTCACGATCAGGTAGCCATCATTGGGAAAATCGTAAAAGTGGCCGGGATGGACCAGCACGGAGGCCTGGTGAAGTAGTGCAATCGCCAGGTTCTCGTCGGTTCGGGTCACCGGTACACGCAACACGGCATACCATCCTCCATCAACCTGCAAACGTTGGGTTGATTTCTGCCCTTTCAGTTGATCATCGAGCTGAGCGAGATTTACGCGTAAGCGGTCGATGAGGATGGGCTGAATGTTCTTGCGCTGCTCGAGCAAGACGGTGGCTGCCAACTGGATGGGAGCGTTCATGGAAAGGTAGGTGTCGGCAATTACCTCCAGGCGATCCATGGCCGCAATAGCGGCGGGGGCCGGGCCACTGGTCGCAATCCAGGCCAGCTTCATCTGGGGCAGGCCGGAGATTTTCGAGAGGCCGCTGAGCGTAAATGTCAGCACATCCGGATTGACCACGAAGCTCGGTCTCGTGACACCGTCGCGCGGATAGTCCAGAAAAACTTCGTCCACGATCAGAACCAGGCCATGCTCCCTGCAAAACGAATTCAGTTGAGTGCGTTCGCCGGAGCTGACATACGATCCGGTGGGATTATTGGGATGCACCACGACGACGGCGCGCGTGCGTGGAGTCACCGTCCGCGACAGCGATGGGAAATCGATCTGCCAGCCGTGATCGTAAAGCAAAGGGTAGGGAACCAGCTTCACATCCTGCAAGTCGGCTAGGAACTCGAACAGAGGATAGCTGGGCTTGGGCACCAGGATTTCATCGTCGGGATTACACAGTAGGCGAAAAACGTGAGAGTAGCCTTCGCTGGTGCTGGTGGTAAGCACCAGAGAGTCAGGATCGACCAGAGACTGGTGCTGCTCTCGATAGTAGGCTGCCACCGCCTCGCGTGCGCTGTGCAAGCCTTTGGGCTGCGGATCGTAATCCATCGCCTTAGGATTCTTCAGGGAATCGAGAATGGCATCCGCGTCGTAGTGCAGACCGGCGCGGACCGGATTGGAGACAGTCAGGTCGAGCACTTCCCTGTCCGCGGATGAAAGTTCCCGCTGGACCTGGGAGAAGCGATTGGGAGTGAGTGTCCAATCAGTGCGTCGCGAAAACATAAGCGACCATGGTACAGCGAACATAG
>DATGYF010000786.1:0-2302 GCA_035298145.1 Terriglobales bacterium
GCGGCTGCGTTGCGTGCTGATGACGCCGTCCACGATCATCATGCCAATACCTGGCAAGTCTCCGCGCTGAATGCTCTCGAGCACGGTCTTTCCCGCCGAATGCTGGGCTTTGTCGATCATCGCGAAGGTGGCGGGCCGGCCGAGGGCAACAATTCCGCAGTCCAGCTTTCGTATTTTCGCCGTGTTGCCGGTGGCAAAACAGATTGCGATCTCGGCCGGTATCTCTCCCAGGGACGCCAGCATCGCAATCATGCGCAGGATGCCGAGGGGCTGCACCCCCGAACCCGCCGGGGAGTCCGTGCCCAGAATTACCCGGTCAAGCTGCTTCAGTTCTCTCGCCGTCCGCAACGTGAGCAGCGCGGCACGCTCGTTGCCGTTGTGGACAACTTCGAGCGCCCGCGTGGATTTTTCGCAGAGAGTCACAATCTGATCGTCCGGCAACGCCGTATGCCCGCCGTTGATGTGTCCGATGACATCGGCATCGGCGGCGAGGACGATGTCCTTGTCAATCAGGCTGGAACCAGGAATCGAGGGGCCACCGGTGTGGATGGTGCTCTGAATCCCAAACTTGCGCGCCCAGCCGACCATCTGCCGGGCCGTGGCTCCGTCTTTCACGCTTCCGAGGCCGACCTCTCCCAGCATAGTGACGCCCGCCGCGGCCAGGTCTTTGAAATCTTCCTCGACCATGCCGTGCTCAATCACCGGCGCGCCGGCGTGAATCCTGACGCCCCCAGGTCGAAAGGACGCGAACGCCCGTTGGGCAAAAATTGCCATGGCCTTCAGCCCCACCACATCTTTCGGGCGGCCTGGGGTGTGCACTTCGCCGGCGGAAATCATGCTCGTGACTCCGCCATGTAGATAGCTGTCGATCCAGCCAATCTGGTTCTGGCGCGGAGTCCAATCGCCGGCTACAGGATGCACGTGGCTGTCGATCAGCCCCGGCGCCAGGGTTGTGCCTTTGGCATCGATGACCAGGGTTGCGCCTTCGCTGTCGATATCTTTCTGCTTACCGATTGCGGTGATCTTGCCATCGACAGCCACCACAGTGTCGGCGTCGAGGATCGGCCGCTCTAGGTTGCCGCTCAGCAGCAGGCCGATGTTCCGGATCACAAGCTGGGATTGGACCTTACTCGTGACGGGCTCATCCTGGGCCATCGAGCACCTCTGTGGGTTGAAGACTCTGCTTTGCGTCCTTCGCGGATTTTCTTTGCGTCCTTCGCGGTAAAGCCTTTGACTTCACCTGTACTTGCGGAAAATCTTAAACCGCAAAGATCGCAAAGAAAACCCGCAAAGGACGCGTTACCGGGATTCCGCCATTCGCAAACAATGTTATAAGCTTCTTTGGCTGCCTCAGCCGACGACTGACGACTGAAGACCGACGACTGCTCTTAAGGAACGCGTATGTTATCTCGCAACGTGGTTTTCTGGGAAGTCGATGCCCAGGCCGATTTCATGCTGCCGGGCGGAAAGCTCTACGTGCCCGGTGCCGAAAAGCTGCTGCCCAATATTCGCCGGCTCACCGATGCCGCGCGCCAGGGCCGCGTCTTTCTGGTCTCGCACGGCTGCTATCACACCAAAGACGACCCGGAGTTCGCCATCTTCCCTCCGCATTGTGTCCAGGGCACTCCCGGTGCGAACCTGGTTCCTGAGGCGCTGACCGACAAAGTCGTGACTGTCCCCAACGATCCGGCGGCTTCCCTCCCCGACGATCTTTCACGCTACCAGCAAATCCTGCTGGAGAAGCAGACCCTCAACATCTTCGAGAGCCGCCACGCCGACCAACTGGTGGAGCGTCTGGGTCCCAACGTCGAGTTCGTCGTGTTCGGCGTGGTCACGGAATTCTGCGTACTTTTTGCGGCCAAGGGACTCCTCGAGCGCGGACGCCGGGTCTCGGTCGTGCGGGACGCAATCGAAACCCTGAATTCCGAAGACGGGAAACGGGCGGTTACGGAACTGCAAGCTCTCGGAGCCAAGTTCATCACGACCGACCAGGCGCTGACACTGCTGGACGCGGCAAACTGACAAACTGCTGCTGTAGTCAAGCCGCTGGCATCATGGCAGTTGCGGTTGACACTTAATGGCGAATGGCAGTATCTTTCTGCGCACCGGATTTTGGGTGAAGACGCAATTCCAGCTGATCAGTTGTCCGCGACGACAACGAGAACCAACCAACCTCGATGTTTTGTGAAACGAGCACAAAAGTCTTGAATGTGGACTTGGTGTGCGGGTATCGTCACGTAGTCAATGGGGATCTGGATTTCGTGGGGAAAGCCGTGTCCCAATCGCCACTCGATCAGGGACC
>DATGYF010000787.1:0-7086 GCA_035298145.1 Terriglobales bacterium
TTCCGCCCGCAGCGCAGCTACCGCGAACGCCATCGCGATTCGGTGATCGCCGAGCGAGTCAACTTCCGCTCCGCGCAGCTTCTGCCTCCCGGGAATTCTCAATCCATCTTCGCGTTCTTCCACCTGCGCTCCCATGGCGCGCAGATTGGTGGCGATGGCGGCAATGCGATCGGACTCTTTCACCCGCAACTCGCGCGCATCCCGAATCTCGATCCCGCTCTCGGTGTAGGGCGCGATCGCAGCCAAAACCGGGATTTCGTCGATCAGGGCGGCGGTATCGGCTCCGGCAATCGTGGCCCCTTTCAGTCCGCGCCCTTCCACATTCACCGTTCCCCGCAATTCCCCGTGCTGCTCTTGCAGCTGGGTAACGGAAATTCCCACGCCCATCAGGATCAGGATATCCAGCAGCCGGGCCCGGGTCGGATTCATCAGCAGGTCCTCAATGGTCAGTTCCGCGCCCGGAAACAGTGCCGCAGCACAGAGGAAGAAAGCCGCGCTTGAAATATCGCCGGGAATCACCGCTTCAATTGCCCGCAATTTTTGCCCGCCGGCAATCCGGGTTTCGTTCTCCATCTGCGTGAGTTCCGCGCCAAACCCGCGCAGCGCCAGCTCGCTGTGATCGCGAGTACGTATGGGCTCGCTGACTGCCGTTTCTCCGCTGGCCAGCAAGCCGGCAAACAACACGCATGATTTCACCTGCGCGCTGGCCACCGGCAGGTTGTAGCGGATTGCTTTCAGCTTTCCGCCGCGCACCCGTAGAGGCGGCCGGCCACCGGCTTGAGAGGTAATCCTCGCTCCCATCATTTCCAGCGGCGTGATAATTCGCGCCATGGGACGGCGGGAAAGGGAGTCGTCGCCGGTAAGCTCGCTCTCGAAATCCTGTCCCGCCAGGATGCCGCTCAACATCCGCATGGTGGAACCGGAGTTGCCGCAATCCAGCGGCGATTCCGGCGCCCGCAATTTCGGGCCGCGGCCGTGAATGACGATGCTGTTTCCGGTGCGCTGCACTTCGATGCCCAGGGCGCGCACGCAGCCCAGTGTGCTGGCGCAGTCCGCGCCGGTGGAAAAATTCTCCAGCCGCGTATCGCCTTCCGCGATCGCGCCCAGCATGGCATAGCGGTGGGAAATTGATTTGTCGCCGGGCAGCCGCAGCGCTCCGGCGACACTGCGAGCGGGACGCATGATGACGGTGGAAGTCAAATTCATCGCTTGATGAGCAAGTCTTGAGGCGCCGGCAGGCGCTACTGATCTGAAATCAGAAATCTACGATCACATTTCTGCAATCGTTAGGTCAACGCCTTGGCTTCGGCCGTGGCTTCCTTCAGAATGTCCGGCGGCACCTCCCGGATGGTGAGGTGGAATTCGAACATCGGCGTTTCCGTGCCTCGTCCCCAGCGGTTTACTTCCCAATGAGCGCGGATGAACTTCACCTCCGCGTGCCCGCTCACATCCAGCAGCATGGGATGCTGCCCCCGGTAAAACTTCTGGGGAAATGCGATGAGCGGCTTCGCCCCCCAGGCCGCCCCGTCGGCCGAGCCATAGACGCTCACGTCCAAAGCTTCCTGCTCAACCATGTTGGTAATGTCCAGAGTCAGCAGGAAGACGCGGCTGGCGGCTGCTCCGATCTCTAGCGCCGGCCCGTCGCCTTTGGCGTTGGCCAGAGTTTTCTCGGGAACCAGGAAAGTGTTGATCGTCTGTGAGGACATGGCGAGAGAATTGTAGCAAAGCCCGGCAGGATACTTGTCAGCTCCGAGATCACTCCCGAAGCCAGAACACGTGGGGACAGCCGCCCCCGGCTGTCCGGCGGAGCGGAGCTCCGCTATGCTTTTCCGTCCGTCCCCCAAAATGTGTCGAGCTTCGCTCGACTGGACAGCCGAGGGCGGCTGTCCCCACGTGTTCAGGTTCCCTCGAAGAACTGGCGCAGCAGCTTGCCCACTTCAGCGGGCTGCTCCCAGGGTGAATAGTGTCCCGCATGCTGGATGATCTTCAACTCGCTGCCGGCAATATTTTGCCGCATCAACTCCGCTTCCGAAGGCCCGGTGAGCGTATCTTCATCCCCGGTCACAATCAAAGTGGGGATGTTGATCGTCTTCAAGTCAGGCAGCGAATCCGGCCGCTCCGCCATGCCGCGCTGCACCTCGGCAACATTTCGGGCTGACATTTTTCGCATCATGCGCAGGGCGCCATCCACCAGGTCGGGACGGCTGTCCCGGGTCGTGTTGCCAATCAATTTTGCAACCATACTCGTGAAGAAGGGCTCGGTGCCCCGCTCCAGCACGTCGGCGGCAGCCTGCAGGCGTCCGGTCCTGGCTTCGGGAGAGTCGGGCGGGGCTTTGGTGTTGCACAGCGCCAGCGCCGCCACCCGCCCGCGATAACGCCGCCAGAACTCGAACAGCACATAGCCGCCAATTGAGACTCCCGCCAGCGGCACCCGCCCTAGTTCCGCATGGTCAAGAATTCTGGCGATATCGGCCGCATGCTTCGCCATGGTGGCCGGCCCTTCCCCGACGGATGATTCACCATGTCCGCGCAGGTCGGGAAGAATGAGCTGATAGCGCGAGGTCAGGGCCTGGGCGGCGGGCAGCCAGAATTCATGATGAGCAGGAAAAGGATGGAGCAAAACCAGCGGCGGTCCCGTCCCCAGGACATGGTATGCAATCTCGCCGTCGCCACTGGTGATGTGAATCATTCGGGATTGTGTGGGTCGGACACTCCATATCCAAATTACGAAACCACAGCCTGGTGCCCAGCAGGCGCTTCAGCCCGCAGCGGCTCTTCCGGCATCACCACCCAGGCGATGGGATACGAGAGCAACCCGATGCCCGTCATCACCGCCGTAATCAACCACACCAGCCGGACCAGGGTCACATCGAGATCAAAGTATTCGGCGAAGCCGGCACAGACTCCCGCAATCTTGCGGTCGCCACGAGGTCGCACCAGACGCCGGCGTGAAACCGCGCTCCCGATTCGCTTGCCGCAATAGGCGCAATGGCTGGCATCATCCTGAATCACCTTGCCACAGTAGTTGCAGTACATGGCTCCTCCGTCCCACACTCAACATATCTACTCAACAATACGTACCATGACACGTGAAGGTTCCCAGATCTAGTTCTCCCGATAAGCCTCTTTGATCCGCTTGCGCGCTGTCTCGGCCGGCAGGGAGTTAGAGTCCTTGGCTAACACAGCCTGATATTTCGCCAGCGCCAGATCGCGCTTCTGCAGCAGATCGTACATCTCCCCGGCCCCCAGGTTGGCCTTCTGCAACGCCTCCTCTTCCGGCTGCGGGGCCTGCCCTACCTGTTCGTACGCGGCCGCGGCGGCGCTGTAGTCCTTCTGACCACGCAGCAAGTCTCCCAGGCTGAGGGCGGCGATTTCATAGTGCAGGCCGGGATAGTGTCCTTCCCTGCCCGCCTGCCATATTTTTCGATAAACAGCCGCGGCCTCCGGAGTATGCCCCGCGGCGCGCAGCAGGTGGCCCTCCTCCAGCGCCAGCAGTACGTCCTGGGGAAAGCGCGGGACCAGCGAGCGCACAATCGGCAGGGCTTCATCATAGCGATGCTCGCGGCGCAGAAACACCGCCAGCAGGATCTGCGCATCGATGCTAGTCTCGCCGTTTCCCTGGGCACACTCTTTGAGGTACTCCAGTCCCTTTTCCTTGTTTCCTCCCAGCCCCACCATCGAAGCTGCCACCTTCACTCCCCAGGGCAGACTGCCGACCACATAGTTGTGTGCCCCCACGATCAACTTCGCTTCCACCGTGGAAGGAGAGAGTTCGAGCACCCGTTCATGATCGCGGCGCGCCCCCACGGCATTGCGCAGGGCCGAAAACCAGGCGCGTTCGATCAGCGCGGTGTAGGTGGCGAATTGCGCACGGGTCACGCCGCGGGCGTAAAGCGCGTCCACGTCGTTCGGGTTTGCCGCCAGGCGTTTTTCCTCCAGCTGCAGGGCGCGATCCACCAGATTCTTGATCTGTTCCTTGACCTTCGGATCCGCCGGACGGTGCGGCGCGGAAATAAAACTGTCGTTGGCGTACTCCCCCGTATTCAGGACGCCCATGCGGTAGAGCTCCCGGAACAGGGTCGAGGTCAGGAGATGATTGACCGCGAAAGGATCGTCAGGATGCCGCGCCAAAACCTGTTCGAACTCCTGCACCGCCCGGTCGTAGTCGAGATTGTAGAAATGGTTGAACGCGGTCAGGTTCAGCGGATCATGGGGACGATAGGCAAGGGAGGTGGAATTGGCATCTGAGGACGCCATCACCTGCGCAGCCAGCAGCACACACACCAGCAGGAGAAAGGCGCGGCGTGGAAGGGAAAAAAACAAATTCTCTCTCGTCGGAGTCGCTGAACTTTAGTTTACCTGAAGCCGGCGGGCTTCTGCCTCGAACCAAGAAGGTTAAGATCCGGGTGTAATACCAGACTGAGAGTGTGCCTATAATCAGCGTCCAGAATTAACTTTTTATAATCAATCGAGCGCATCTTTCCTAGTAGCAGCGGTAATTCTTGCGCGATTTGAGACGGTCACCTTGGGGCTCGGTCGGCAAAGAATCGGCGTTTCAATAACTTAGCCATTTTTGCTTTTTGGTTACCGGCTTGCGATCTGGGAAGGCGAGGATTTTTATGTCTAACGCCGTGCACGATGCGCAACACGAGTTCTGGCGGCCTCCCGTAGTACCCGCCGACGCACCTCGCCCCTCCAGGGTGGAGGTCTGCGACAGTTGCGCCAGCGAGTTCATGGTGGGCTCACTTTTCTGCCATGTCTGCGGGGCTTCGCGCGCAACACGGCCCACGACCGCTTCTAATTCTCATTGGACGCTTTACCTGGAGTTCCACCACATCCAGCGTGCGCTGGGGCTGTCCACCGCCTCGCTGGTCGCTTTTCTGGTCGGAATGGTGTGCCTGATTATGGCCGGGATCGCGGTTGGCCTGATCTACAGTGTTCAAACCTTCAACGATTTTCAGGCAGTACAACTCTACCGCATGCAATGGCTGCTGGGAGCTATCGCAGCCTTCGCCGCCGGCTTGCTCCTCAAGAAGACTCCTGACAAGAAACGTTAGAAATTGCACCGCCCACGTAGGCCCGGAAGTCCTCGTCCGAGTAGGGATGTGAGCAAAACCAAAATCAACTTCCAAGGCGCCGGACAAGAGTGTCCGACCCACACATACCAGGCTCGCTCAATTTTTCTCACTTCCGCCAAAACCAGCCGGGCTTCGCCCGGCCGGGCGGGGTAAGGACACCCGCCCCCTTATGTGGGGTCGTTGATCACGACCCGGCGCTGTTGATGCATGCGATACAGATGATGGACCGGCCCGGTGCCGCGCCCCAGGGGATGGGCGTTGGCAATCGCGGCGGCGACGTAGGTTTTCGACAAGAGCACGGCCTCGGGCAGTCCGCGACCGCGCGCTAAATGACAAGCCATCGCGGTGGAGAATGCACATCCTGTGCCATGAGTTGATTTCGACTCCAGCCGGTTGGATTTGAACACTTCCTGCTCGGTCCCGTGGCGACTGGTAAAACTCAAAAGATCAATTGCCTTGTCCAGGTGACCGCCGGTGATGACCACAGCCGTCGCACCCATCTCGTGCAGCCGTGCGGCCGCCACCCGCATCTGCTCCAGGTTCGTGACCGCGAGCCCGGTCAGGGTCGCGGCCTCGTCCACATTCGGTGTAATGACTGTAGCCTGTGGCAGCAACCTCTCGACCAGAAGGCGCAGGCCAGGAGCGTCGGTCAGATCGCTTCCCGATGACGACTTAATGATGGGATCGAGAACAACGTTGCCCAGCTCTGACTTTGCCAGAAACTCGCTGACCACCCGGGCGACCTTCCCGGAGCCCAACATGCCGATGTGAACGGCCGCAATATCAAGGTCGGCGCTCAGTTCCTCGAGGGTCTCCGCAATCACCTCGGGACTGACCGCCGCAACCCGCTTCACCCCCGCCGTGGACTGGACGGTCAAAGCCGTGATACAGGCCACGCCGTAGCAGCCGTGGGCGGCGATAGTCTTCACGTCCGCCGTCACCCCTGCTCCGGAAGAGGGGTCGAATCCGGCGACGGTGAGAACCACGGGCGGAGCCTGGGCCATAGGAGAAATGTAACAGTTTCAGATGTAGGCGCGAGCGTCCTCGCTCGTGCGGCGGCGGACACGCCGCCCCCCGGGCGCTTATGCCTTCGAACAACCCATGCCTTGACAGGCTGTGATCATGCCTCAACGCTCCTGCCAGCCTCCGCACGAGCGGGACGCTCGCGCCCACATCGAGGCAAAACCTTGAGCCAAAATATTACCTCAGGGCAAACTGAGGTAATGTCGGTAACTCATTGAAAGCAAATGCAAGGTAATAAATTCTGTCCCGTACACTTTGGACTGTATTTACTATTATATAAACATATAAGGCCATTAACTACAGCAATATGGGTAGTATCAGTCAAGATTAACAGTACGTTACGTAAGACATCTATTACTAGATAAGCATCTTGCTAGGGTTAAATCCGCATTGACAGGCGTCCCTCCCCCCGGTAGCCTTGTCGAATCCCTGGGGACGGTGGGTGCTAAGACTGGCAACGACTTAGAGATGTGGAGGTGACAATGCGAGGACATATAGCTCATATCCTGGCGACGGTTTTGATGGTCGTCAGCCTAGGGGCGGCTCAGCGACCGACCAGCTCAGAGTCCGTGAATACCGGAAGTAAGGCAATGCCGGGCAAGGTAGCCCGGACCAAGCCGTATCAAATTGGGACGGCGTCGTGGTACGGAAGCTATTTTCAGGGCCGGGCCACGGCCAGCGGCGAGCCCTACGACATGTACGACCTGACCGCCGCGCACCCTACGCTACCCCTGGGTAGCTGGGTACGGGTCACGAACCTGCATAACGGGCGGGCAGTGGTGGTGCGTATCAACGATCGCGGTCCCATCGTCCCGGGACGGATCATCGATCTTTCTTACAACACAGCGCGCGTGCTTCACTTCGAGTCAAAAGGCTTGCAGCGAGTGCGCCTGGACGTGGTAAAGGCGAGCAAGAAGACCACCCAGCCGCAAATGATGGCCTCCCTGCAGTACTAGCCTGCAAGCTCTAAATCCCTTACACTTCC
>DATGYF010000788.1:0-4937 GCA_035298145.1 Terriglobales bacterium
CGCCAGAAAAGCGATTCGCGAGCCGGTCACAATGTAATCGCGGGCATTGAACGCAGCATCCTTGGCAATCAGGCAGGCTCGCAGCGTGGTGTCGATCGCCTGCTTGCTCGCTTCTGACTTCTCTTTGCGTGATCTTTTCATGGCTGGCGGTGAGGAATTCAGGCTAGCAGAGTCGGCGCATCCGGGCCAGTCCGCCCCGCAACTGAGAACTGGCAACTGGAAACTGCAAACTGGTCTTATCTGACTTGCTTCCGCCAGAGTGTCCCAGTGTGAAGCAATTAGAAACCTTTATCCGCGCCTGCGCCGCGTCTGCATCCACCAACGTGGCCTAGGATGTATCAATCCACCATTTTCCGCCACACGGCCAGAGTCAAAAACCGCGGGCGGGGGCGCCCGCGCCACACCAACCCGGCTGACTTATACTTGCCGCTGGGCAACCGGCCCGCTACGGAGATTCCGGGACGATGGTGACTGGCAACGTCCAGGCGGTGGAGCTGGTCTTCCTGCTGCTGTTGCTATTCGTGGTGGCCTTCGGAACCCTGGCGCGGAAGCTTCAGGTTCCATACCCCATCGTGCTCGTGATTGCGGGAGGGCTGCTCGGCTTCATTCCCGGAATTCCAAGAATCACGCTCAACCCCGACCTCATCTTCTTCGTGATTCTTCCGCCTCTTCTTTATTCCGCCGCCTGGGTCACCTCCTGGCGGGAGTTCTCTTACAACCTGGTCAGTATCCTGCTTCTGGCTTTTGGCCTGGTTATTTTCACCGTTATCGGAGTGGCGGAAAGCGCGCACTGGTTATTTTCTGGCTTCGACTGGAAACTCGGTCTCGTCCTGGGCGCCGTCATCGCACCCACCGATGCCATCGCCGCCACGTCGATTGCCGAGCGCGTTGGCATCCCCAGGAGAATCATCGACCTGATCGAGGGCGAGAGTCTGGTCAACGATGCCACCGGCCTCCTGGCCCTGGAATTCGGCATCGCCATCGTGCTGCGCAACGAAACGCCAACGATCGCAGGCGGCATCGCTCGCCTGGCTTATCTGATCATTGCCGGTGTGGGCGTCGGTTTGATTACAGGCTGGATCGTGAACTGGATCGAAGTTCGTATTGACGATGGTCCGATCGAAATCGCCATCAGCATATTGGTTCCCTACGCCGCCTACCTGACAGCGGACAGACTGCGTGCCTCCGGCGTGCTCGCGGTAGTGGTCTGCGGACTTTATCTCAGCCGCCGAAGTTCCGGCTTCTTCTCTCCGCAAGTGCGCCTGCAGGCCTGGGCGGTGTGGGAGGCCCTTGATTTTATCCTCAATGGCCTGGTTTTTGTGTTGATCGGTCTGCAACTACCTTACGTCCTGGCCGGAATTCGCAATTACAGCCACGCTACGCTTTTCCTCTACGGAGCTCTGTTCAGCGCGCTGGTTATTGCCTTGCGTGTAGTCTGGGTGTTTCCCGGCGCCTACATCGCCTACTGGACTCGGACCCGCCTGCTGCATCAGAAGCTGAAATGCCCAACCGTGCAGGGCATTCTGGTTCTGGGCTGGACTGGCATGCGAGGAGTGATCGCGCTCGCCGCCGCCATCGCGCTGCCCCAGGCCCTGGCCGACGGCAGCCCGTTTCCGCAGCGCAACCTGATTGTCTTTCTGGCGTTCTGCGTAATTCTGGTGACCCTGGTGCTCCAGGGACTCACGCTTCCCTGGGTGGTCCGGATTCTGGGCATCGCCGATCCCCCGGGCTCCAACCTGGAAGAGGAAACTGCACGAAGGGAAATACTCGAGACCGCGCTCGCTTTCCTGGATGAATCCCGCCAGAAGAGCGGGGCTGAATTCGACGCCATTTACCAGGACCTTACCACCCACTATCGCCATCGTCTCTCCGACGTCAGCGGGAAAGAAGACAGCGAGAACAGCGTCAGCCCCGAACACCACGAACGCTTAACCCGTATTTCTCGCGAACTGCTTCGGCTGGAACGGCAAACCGCGGTCCGCCTGCGCAACCAAGGCCGCATCAACGACGAGACACTGCGGCGGTTGGAGCATGAACTCGACCTGCGCGAGGCCGGCCCCAGTCACGTCTGAGGCGTGCTTTTACACTGGCTTTTCGACCAGCGGAAGAAATACCTGGAAGCGGGTGTCTCCGGGCTTCGAATTGACCTGGATTGTGCCGCGATGCTTTTTCACGATGCGCTGCACCGTGTCGAGACCCAACCCGGTTCCCTCGCCGACTCCCTTGGTAGTGAAGAAAGGCTCGAAGATGTGCGCCTTTACCTCGGGCGAAATTCCGGGACCATTGTCGGCGATTTCGACCACAACGCATGTGTCATCGCGGTAGGTGCGCACTCGCAGCTCGCCTTTTCCACCCATGGCATCAATCGCGTTGTCAATGATGTTGGTCCATACCTGGTTGAGCTCACTGCCGAATGAATTCACCAGCAGCGGGACCTTTTCATACTCACGCCTCACCGTAACTCCGCGCTTGAGTTTGTGATGCAGGATGGTGAGAGTGTTCTCCAGGCCCTTGACCACGTCCACACTCTGCGCCGGTGTCTGGTCCATGTAGGTGTATTCCTTGACCGCCCGCACCAGGTCTGAGATACGCGATGTGCTGCTCTCGATTTCGTTCAACAGGTTTGCAATCTCAACCGAGGCCGCGATTCGGACCAGCGCGGCCCGGGCGACCTCAGCGTCCAGGGTCGCGAACAGCGACTCCAGCACCTCCGGCTTCACCCCCCGGTGCGCCAGATCGGAGGCCAGTTGCCACAGGTCGCTTTGTCCGTGACTGCGTAACAAGGAATCAATCTGATCTTCCAGGTCGCTGATGGCCAGGGTGTCGAGCGGGTCCTGGGCAGGTTGCAGGAACGAAGCTTCCAGCCTTTCGATTTCTGATTTCTGGGCCGCCGTAAGCTGGTGTTTTCCCAGTTCCTGGACCGCATCCTTGATTCGCTTGAATGCGTCGCGCAGAAGGCTGGTCGCGCGTTTGGCGGCCGAGGCGGGGTTATTGAGTTCATGGGCCAGGCCCGCGGAAAGTTTCCCCAGACCTGCCAACCGGTCGCGCTGCTGCTCCACCCGGGTGACCTCGCGGATCCGGTCGGCCATGACGCCCACCAGGCGCTGGGTCAACTCCGGCATTTTCTGTATCAGTTCCGGAAAGCGTGACGAGGGAAATTTCAGGATGCGGGATTCGGTGAGCGCTCGCCCGGTTACTACCGACTTCTTCATTCGGGAAAAAGGCAGCACTCCGGTGACGCTGCCGGCCGCGAACGGAATTACAAAAGTTTCGCCGTTGATGTCGCCGCGCGCCTGAAGTTCTCCTTCGAGAATCACCACCATCGAGCTCGCGAGATCCCCCAGTTGCAAGTACACATCTCCCGGCTTCAGCCTTATTTCCTCGGTCTGGCTGATGAACCAATCCAGTTGATCATCAGGCAAACCCTCAAACGTCGGAATACGCCGCAATTCTGATTTGTCGATCATTCTTCCTTACACCTTGCTCAGATACTGATGAATAAACTGCACCGCCACCGATCCTTCACCCACTCCAGAGGCCACCCGCTTGACCGAGCCATGGCGCACGTCGCCGACCGCAAAAATGCCGGGCACATTGGTCTCCAGGAGAAAAGGGTCCCGCTCCAGCCCCCAGCCTTTGGGGCGTTGCCCGTCGCGGATGAGGTCCGGGCCGGTCAGGATAAAACCGCGTTCGTCGCGCTCGATCAGGCCCGCCAGCCAGTCCGTTCGCGGCAAAGCCCCGATAAAGATAAACATCGAACTGGCCGGCACGCGCTCGAGTTTGTTGGTGTCCGAGCACAGCACCGAAATCTCTTCCAGGTGAGTGGCACCGTGAGCCTCGACCACGCTGGCGTGAGCCCAAATCTGTATGTTTGGAGTTTCCTTGATCTGGTCGATGAGATACTGCGACATGGTGCTGGCCAGCGAATCCCCGCGCACCAGGATGACCACGCGCTCCGCATACCTGGCGAAGTTCATGGCCGCCTGGCCCGCCGAATTTGCGCCGCCTACCACATACACAATCTCACCCTTGCAGGACAGAGCTTCGGTGGCGCCACCGCCATAGTAGATTCCCGCACCCTGAAGGCGGTCGATACCCTCCGCCTCAAGCTTGCGCCACTGCACTCCGGTCGAGATCATCAAGGCGTGGCACGAAATTTCGTTTCCGTCCGCCAGCTTGATGATCCGGTAAGACCCTTCGGTGCGAGCGTTGACAGCTTCCAGCGGCGACAGGATTTCCACGCCGAAACGCTGGGCCTGTACGACTGCCCGCCGCGCCAGATCGTTGCCGCTGAGCCCAGCCGGAAATCCCAGATAATTCTCGATACGTGAACTCATTCCCGCCTGGCCGCCGGGCGCCTCCCGCTCGACCATCACCGTGTGCAGCCCCTCGGACGCACCATAGACCGCAGCCGCCAGGCCAGCCGGCCCTCCTCCCACGATGGCCAGATCATAAAAATTTGTCTGCGCCCGGGTCCGCAACCCTACCTTCTTGGCAACATCCGCCGGAAGGCTCTCTAGAAGTTTGGTTCCGTCCGGAAACAGCACCACCGGAAGCTCAGACGCCTCCGGTCCGAGCGCCTCCAGCAGCCGCTTGGTTTCCGGATCGTTGGCGGAAATCTCGACGTCGATCCACTGGTAGGGAACGTGATTTCGCGCCAGAAAGTCCCGCAAATCATACGAGCGCGGCGACCAGCGTGTGCCCAGTACACGGATTCCATCGTAGGCTGGCCGGTAGGTGGCCTGCCAGTCATCCAGCATGTCATCGAGCTGCGGATACAAGTGCTCGTCCGGAGGATCCCAGGGTTTCAGAAAAAAATAATTGATGTTGGCCTGGTTGATGGCGCTGATGGCGGCATTCATGTCGGCGTAGGCGGTCAGCAATGCCCGCTTTGCTTTGGGAAAAATCCGCATTCCCTGCTGCAGAAACTCCACGCC
>DATGYF010000789.1:0-1544 GCA_035298145.1 Terriglobales bacterium
AGGCAACCGGGGTGGTCCTGGGTCAGCGTGCTGTTTCGTTGGCGACGTAGAGTACAAGATCAACCCCTGGCCTCAAAGGATACCCATCCACCAACCGATAACGTCCCGCGAGCAGACGCTGAAGCTCCACGATCTGTGCAAACGATCCGATCACGATCGGGGAGTCGGTCGGAGTCGCTTTGCCGAAATAGGCTACGTTTCTGTAGTCGCGCAGGTACCAGGGGAGAGGCCAATAATCGGGAGTCAGTACCGCCACTGAGGTCTGCATCCCGCTCCGGGTGGCAGCGAGCTGGTTGATCTCTGCGACCAGGTTCAGGAAGCCACGACGGGTTTGGACGTATGGATAAACGTAGGTGTCATCGTCATAACGGAAGAAGCTCAGTTGCACCGATTGATAGAAGCAGATTGCCAGTGCGACAACGGACAGAGCCGCAGGAACAAGTTGAGCTAGTTTTCCGCCGTGATGCTCCGCGAAGTGATCCCCCAGGATCTGTACCCCAGCGCCGCCCACAATGCTCATTGGCACGATCATGTTGAGCAGCACCCACGGAGTCTTGTAGGGAATCACAGAGTAGGCGGCGAGCAAGACAAGAGCCCAAACCCCCGCGAATACGGCTAGCCGGTTGCGTCGCTGCACCAGGGCCATGCCGGTTCCGATGGCCGCGAGAATAAAAATGAGAGCTTCCTCTCGAAGCAGCCACAGTGCGTATGTATACGGGGGAGCGGTCTGCTCGGTCATACCGGTCCGCGCCCAATACGAGTAGGTCATGACAGCATCACGCACACCTTGCGGATAGTTTCCGAAGAAAGAGGAGAAAAACAGGAAACTACATGCCAGAAACAAAGCCAACGAGGCCACTGACAGCCATGCCAATCGCGTCCACCCCCCGAATTCGGCGGCACTCAGACTTCGGTCCTGCCGGACCCAGACCAGGGCAATCGCTGCCGCGACAGTCAAGGCAAACAGGGAGATGGGCGCAGTTTCTTTTGTGCAGATCATCAGCGATGCCGCCAGGGAGCCCAGGAATAAGTACTTGGATTTCTTTGTGTCCCAAAATCGTAATCCGCAGACCACCAGCCACAGCGTGAAAAATCCAAGCAGAGTTTCGTGGATGAAGTCGCGAGACAGGTACACCATGCCCGGGGAGAATGCGACCAGTCCGGCAGCGATAAAAGTCCCGAGGTCTCCTAGGCGGGGGCGTAAGGTAAGGAGCAGGCCGATCAATCCGATGCCAAAGACGACCGGCACCATCCGGATAGCCAGAGTACTGGGACCTTCTTTGCCGGACAGAAGGTGGTTGAGGCTGGAACTGACTAGCGCGAAGTAATAAAGACTTGGGCCGTGATAGTTGGAGGGATTGTAGCGGTAGATTCCGTCCCGGAAGAGGCTGAGGAGGAATAAACCATTCACCCCTTCGTCACCGTGAAGCGGCTTCAGGCCGAGATCGAAGATGCGCAGCACAGCGCCGATCGACAGGACGGAAATGACCGCGCCCCACCATAACCGCTCGAAACCTCGCGTCTTGATCCAGTACATCCGCCTT
>DATGYF010000790.1:0-3597 GCA_035298145.1 Terriglobales bacterium
GCCCGTTCCGAGTTTTCATTTCCCGGAAGTGCGGGGCATCCGCGGGCCTGGATCCACGATCCCGCCGTGGCTGGCGGAGGGCCCATCGCCGACGTCGGCGTTCATTGTGTGGACGCCTTGCGCTACATCCTGCAGGATGAAGTAGTGCGGGTGAGCGCGCGGGGACAGCACGACCTCGGGCCGGGTGCCGTGGAATCGGCTGCCGTGCTCACGCTGGAATTTTCTCGCGGCACTCTGGGCACGGTGGCGGTTTCCTTCCGCGCCGAATATCGCACGCCCCTGGAATTAGTCGGAGAGACTGGCGTTCTGCGTGCGGATGACGCGCTGAACGTGGAACGGCCCATTACGCTGGAATTGCGTCGCGCAGGCTCCGTGGTTGAGACTGACCAGATCTCCAACCGCATGGCCTATGCCCGGCAAGTGGACGCGTTCGCGGCTGCGGTCGAAGGCAAAAGCAGATTTCCGGTGCCGGGCGAAGAAGGCTGGCAAAACCAGGAAATTCTAAACGCAGCCTACCGCAGCATGCAGAGTGGAAAAACTGAGGACGTA
This sequence comes from Terriglobales bacterium, assembly GCA_035298145.1. Classification (GTDB taxonomy): domain Bacteria; phylum Acidobacteriota; class Terriglobia; order Terriglobales; family Acidobacteriaceae; genus JAIQFF01. The sequence goes on from DATGYF010000790.1 coordinate 550, forward strand.
GCCCAGGTGAGGTGAGAATTCGACCTTTTCAAAGCCTATGGAGCAGCGGCCGGGGCCACCGTCTCCAACTTGGGTGAAGGAACACCCTTGGCTTGCACGATCGCCCAATGCCACTCCTGGTCCTGCCCGGGAGCAACGCCTAAATTCTCGTGGAAGACCGTGGTGCTCGACGGCGCCGCCGAGCCTTTGAGGTGGTAGAGAACGGTTGAGTCAGGATGTTTTTCCGAAAGCAGCGTAGTGGTTTGCGCTGCCGGCATCAGACGCGCAGCGCCACTCCGCGCCGAGTCCGCCTCTGGACTGCGCAGGATGGTCAGCCCGACGGTGATTTCCTTTATGTTCCAACTCGTGCCGTTGTGCACTGCGACTTGCAGCGTGTCTCCAGTGATCGTGGCCGGGCCATCCAGTTTTGCCAACTCGCCCGCCGGCAGTTCCTGCGGGGCATATGCGTCCGACAGCAAGGATGTGGCAGCGGCGCTGAAGGAGAGGTCGCAGGTCACGTCAGGTGAAGAGACCTGGAACTTTTTTGTGATAGCGTCAATGCTGAACAACAGGCTGCCCTTGAGCTTCCGGTCCTGCACTTCGTCCATGATCTGATGCAGGTTGTCGTTGTCGATTACGGTGTGCTCCGGCGCCGCCTTGCTCTTCCGGAACAGGCGCGCCAGGTCGCCCAGGGACGGCTCCCCGCTATCGGATTGTGCCGCTGCGCACACCGGGAGAAAGACTCCCAGCACGATGAGGGTGAGCGGCAGGAATAATTTGCGCGTCATGAAAGCGTCCCGGACTCTTCCCCTATATTGTGCCGCAAGCAGGTCACCAGCGCCGTCCGCGCTGTGGCCGGCATTCGATTGATAACTAGCGGGAGCTTGTCCTTAGGAAATTGTACTCAGGAGTCCAGGCGGGAACGACCGGACGGGCACAAACGTTGGTCGTAGAACCTCGGAACGACGGCCCGGGAAACGACGGGACGTCGCCAAACACGTGGCGGGACAAACCGACACCTGACCGGCACCGCGCGCCCGTTTTCAGCCCCTGCTTACAGCAGGCCAGAAGAACGGAAACGCGTAACCGGGTCCATCACCGGAACCGGAACCGATTGCCGCTGAAAGATCCAGCGGGCCACCGCATAGCCCAGGGCCGCATAGCAAACATAGACTAGCTTCATGGCTCACCCCAAATCGTTAGATGCTCTCTCGCCTATTGGGGGAGTGCGATAAGCCGCACCATACCAGCACAAATTAACAAGCAGGCACCAGCAGGTCAATGAACCGCTGGTGCCATCCGTATGGCACAAAAGTAACAGGGGTAACCGGGTTCAGCGAGCGGTTGAGGGCATGGCGGGGCTCTCCATTTATGGCGCGGGCCTAGCTAGCACAAACGACTTCACCACAATGTTATTAGGCTGCACTCCCACCGGGATCATGGTCAGCAGGGAGTACTCCGTCGGTTCCAGCCTGGTGGGACTGCGCTTCTGGATGACCGTCACGTCGCCGGACTGCGAATCCAGCACCAGCAGATAATTTTCGCTGCGGGAAAGGGCCAGCCCGTCGGGATGGCTTCCTACCGGCAGAGTGGCGATCAGCTTGCCGATGTCAATGTCATAGACTGCGATGGTGTTGGAGCCGAAGTTGCTGACGTACAATCGCGAACTGTCACCGGTCACCAGTCCTCGCGAAGGGTGGGTGCCGATCAGGTAGCTGCCGCCCACTTCGTTGGTCAGGGTTTCGATAATCGAAATATTGTCGGAATCAAAGTTGGCCACCACCAGCTCGCCGCCATCCGGCTTCAGTTCGAGATCGACGGGGGTTTTGCCCACGTCCAGCAGGGCCAGCAGCTTGTCGGTCTTCAAGTCGATGGACGCCACCTGCCCCGAGCCGGCGCAGGCCACGAACGCCTTGCTGCTGTCGGGTAGGATGGCGATGTCTTCAGGCTCCTGGCAGACGGGCAGGGTGCTCCGGACCTTGAGCTGCCTGGTGTCGACCAGCGACACGGTACGGTCGCCCCGGTTACTGACCACGACGGTTGCGCCGTCGGGCGAAACCCGCGCCAGTCCCGGCGAAGCCCCCACCCGGATATTGCCCAACACCATGCGCCGGTCCAGATCCAGCACGGAAACGTTGGCTGACTTGGAATTCGCGACATACGCGCGTTTGCCGTCCACCGCCACATCGATGAAATACGGAGCGGCGTGCACCCCGATGGTGGCGACTACTTCATTGCGTTCAGCATCAATCACACTGATGCTGTTCGACTCCGTATTCACCACATAGATTTCGTTTTTCCTGCTGTTGGCGGCAATGCCGGTCGGATCGTTCCCCACCCGGATACTGGCGGCAGGCTGAAAGGTGCGCAGATCAATCACGGAAACCGTGTTGCTCTTGCCGTTTGTAACATAGGCATACTCGCGGTAGGCGGGGCCATAGCTGGGCAGCTGGCGTTCCTGGAAGTACCACCAGCCCAGGCCGCCAGCGATAGCCAGAGTGACCGCAAGAAAAAGAACTTTTTTCAAGCTAATGGGCTGACGACAGTTCGAACGCCGGACTGCCGCGGCAGGGCTTCAGAAGTCCGGGCGTGGGTCCCGATGGCTGGCACCATTCGTCCCACGACGGGCGCAATCTGCCGCACCTGTTTCATCAGTTCGTCGAACTGCTCGGGATAGAGCGACTGGATGCCATCGGACACGGCGCGGTCGGGCTCGTGGTGCACTTCGACAATGAGTCCATCGGCGCCTACAGCGATCGCGGCGCGCGACAAGGGCGTGACCTTGTTGCGCTTTCCGGTACCGTGGCTGGGATCGACCACGATGGGCAGGTGACTGAGCCGTTGCACTGCGGGCACGATGCTGAGGTCGAGGGTATTGCGGGTGTGGTCGGCGAAAGTCCGTACCCCGCGTTCGCACAGGATGACCTTGTAATTGCCCTCGCTCATCACGTACTCGGCCGCCATCAGAAATTCTTCCAGCGTGGCCGACATGCCGCGTTTGAGCAGTACGGGCTTGCGGGCTCGTCCCGCTCTCTTGAGCAGCGAGAAATTCTGCATGTTGCGGGCGCC
>DATGYF010000791.1:0-12407 GCA_035298145.1 Terriglobales bacterium
TCTCGGAGAGTAGAACGCCGCAGCCAGCCTGTTTGGCCGACCGTAGAATCAGCGCGTCCCAAAAAGAAAACCCGTGCAACCGGTGAAGGTCAATGGCCGCCAGGATGTCGGCAACATCCGGCGCAGCGACATCGAATGCGGCGAGCAACTCAACTTTTCGGCGCACGATCTGAGCCTCAACCCCCAGCTTGCGCGTTACCGTGACAAAATACTCCTGCAACACCTGCAAAGACACCACGCCGGTGCCGGCACGCCGGTGCTCGGCTACCAGTTCGATGGCTCGGCGCTGCTTGGCGGGCGCTGCCTTGTCATCCGCGTACACCAGGACATTGGTATCGAAGAAGCTACGAGCGCTCATGAATCTCGCCTCGATTGAACTTCCAGCCCCGTGAATTGCCGTGTCCGGAGAGGCGCTCGAATTCTTCAATGCTTCGTTCTGGATCGTCTCCTCCAGCCAACCTTTGCAGGTAGTCGCGGATTAACTGATTAAGACTCTTGCCTAAAGCCTCTGCCTTCTTGCGGGCACGGGCGACGGTCTGCTCGTCAATGGAAAGAGTAACGTTCATGAGCACAGTATAGGTGTACACGTAATATGTGTCAATAAGCCAAGGTAAGCTGATTCATGCCGTTCATCGCCTCCCTTATCGGAGCCATCGAATCAGCCGTCAGCTCGAAGTCGTGAGAGAATTTCATCGCGTCTCGAAGCTGAATAGGTTGGATTCACCGTTGGCGGCGCGGCGTCCGTGATCGTTGTCGCTGTTCTTCGAGAGTCAAACATGATTTTTGCTCCGCACTCTAAGCAGGCCCTGCCGAAAGTTGCCGCGCTCGCCGCCTTGACCGTCCTCGTTTGTCAGATAGCCACAGGACAGCCATTGCCGCCGACGAATTGGACGGCAGCGCAGGACCATCAAAACATGATGGACCAGCTGGGCATCAAAGCCCTCCGCGCCGGGCCAAGCGGCAATGAAAAAGATCCCAATCACGCTAACTACGACGAATCGAAGGCGAATCCATATGGTGATCTGCCCGATGCGCTCACGCTAAAAAACGGGCAGCAGGTCACGTCAGCAGAACAGTGGTGGAAGCAGCGGCGTCCCGAAATCGTCGAAGACTTCGAGCGCGAGGTCGTCGGCCGCATCCCGCCGGACGTACCTAAAGTGACCTGGGCGGTGAAGAGTACGACTGATTCGAAGGCCGGCGCTTTCCTCGTGGTGGAAAAGCGGTTGGTGGGACACGTGGACAACTCGGCGTACCCGTCACTTTCCGTTGACGTCAAGATGACGCTGGTCACGCCCCGCAATGCGAAGGCTCCCGTGCCCGTGATGATCATGTTCAGCAGCGCGGCTTTTCGCCAGATCATGGCAAGCCATCCGGAATTCATGAAGATGAGGGGGAGCGATCCGCCCGCGGCCGAACAACTCATTGCGGACGGCTGGGGTTACGCGCTGCTCGACACCGGCAGCGTGCAGGCGGACAACGGTGCGGGCCTGACGAAAGGCATCATTGGCCTCACCAATAAAGGTCAGCCCCGAAAGCCGGAAGATTGGGGCGCGTTACGGGCCTGGGCCTGGGGCGCGTCGCGCAGCCTCGACTATCTGAAGACGGACAGCAGCGTCGATGCGAAGCACGTTGGCATCGAAGGCGTGTCTCGATACGGCAAGGCCGCGCTTGTGGCCATGGCCTTCGATCCTCGCTTTGCGGTAGTGCTGGTGGGTTCTTCCGGAGAAGGCGGCACCAAACCGCACCGGCGCGAGTTCGGCGAAGTAGTGGAGAATCTCACCGGGACTGGCGAGTATCACTGGATGGCGGGCAATTTCTTGAAGTACGGCGCGTCCCAGGCTTCTTTCGGAAGCAGGAATGCCGGCAACTTGCCGGTGGATTCGAACGAGCTGATTGCGTTGTGCGCTCCGCGGCCCACGTTCATCAGCTACGGGGTCCCCGAAATGGGAGACTCAAAGTGGCTCGACCAGCAGGGCAGCTTCATGGCGAGCGTGGCCGCGGGCGCTGTCTTCCGCCTATTGGGGGCGAAGGACCTCGGAGTGACTGATGACTATCACCATGCCAAGATGCCGCCGGTGAACACAGGTCTTCTCGATGGCCAGCTCGCCTGGCGGCAACATGACGCGGGCCACACCGATGCTCCAAACTGGAAGTACTTCATTCCCTGGGCGGACAAATTCTTCGACCATCACCCGGCCGTCTGGGAACTTCCGGCCGATCAGCCGGTCTTTCGCAGGGACGCAAACTCTCTGGTCGCCCATTCCCAGTTGCTGGCCAAGGCCAAGCAATCCGGAATCGACGTCTATTTCGAAGGCGACTCGATCACAAGACGATGGGGCGCCCTTGATTACCCCGAACTGCTCGCCAATTGGAAACAAAATTTCTTCGGCTGGAACGCGGCTGACTTTGGCTGGGGCGGTGATCGAACCCAAAATATCCTCTGGCGTCTGCAGAACGGTGAGTTGGACGGAGTCAATCCCAAAGTCGTCGTTCTGCTCGCCGGCACCAACAACGTAGGCGATTTATCGGCCCCCGGTGACGCCCGCGCCCGAGCAGACGACGTGACGCGGGGCCTTCAGGCAATCTTGCATGTGATTCAGCAAAAGGCGCCCGCGGCGACAATCATCGTGATGGGAATTTTCCCGAGAAATGACAATATGACGTTCATGCCCATCATCGACAGCATCAACCGCAATCTGTCGGAGTTGGCTGACGGCCAGAAAATTCGATATCTGAATATCAACGACAAGCTGGCCGAAGGCGACGGACGGCTGTTCGACGGGATGATGAACCCAAAAGACAAGCTCCATCCCACTGTGAAGGCATATCAGATCTGGGCCGATGCACTGAGACCAATCCTTACGGAGTTGCTCGGGCCTCCCGCTACCGTTGATCACGCCCCGCCCCCGACGGGCGACCCCGCTGCGGCACAGTGACCGAGTCCGAGTCGGGACAGGCGAGGCTGCCCCACCCTTTGCGGTTTTCAAAGGGTGGGATCATGAGCTCTCGACCTTTCAGGATTTTGACTTTTCGCGCTCCCAGACTTCGAAGACCCAGTCACCAAAATCAAAACCCCGGGAAGCAAAAGTTGAGTCTCCACCCTTTGAAAATCGCAAAGGGTGGGGCAGCCTCGCCGAAACAGATTGTAGATTCATCCTCGGCGCGAGCTGTCATTGCCAACCTGAAAAACAACGGTTACGTCGAGGAACAGGAACGAGGCGTGATCCGTTTCACCATACGCGGTTACAAGGTGCATCGCGATCGCAACCAGCACAACTGGGCCGATTCCAGCGTTCTGGTCGCGGTATGAAGCGCCATGGAGCTAGCCACGGCTGGGCCAGTCGGCGAAGCCTATGCAACCGGTGTCATCACTACTGGTTTGTCACAGATCCAAAGTCTATCCACCCTTCATTACAACCTAAGCCGGTAATATTCAAATGCCCGCGACCCGGTTTCGCGTGACCTGCTCTCATTGGAAGGGGAACGATCGTCGCTTCTGGAGGCGCTCCGCCTGCATTTGCTATGCGCGCTCCTGAAGCTAAAGGTCTGAATCATTAAATTCGGTCTGCCCGGACTTGTTCTGCTGCAAGATCGTGTTGATTTCGCAGCCCACCAGAAGGGCGAGGCCCGCCATGTACATCCACAGCATCAGGATGATCATGGCAGCGAGATTGCCGTAGGTGGCGCTATAGTCGCCGAACTTGGAGACGTAGAATCGAAACCCAATCGAGGCCAGCGCAATCACCGTGGCGGCGATCACATTGCCGGGCGAAATAAACTGGAACTTAAGGTTTACGTCGGGCCCTAACCGGTAAGTCAGGGCAAGAGCCAGGAGCAACCCGACGGCGATAATGATCCAGCGCAACGTCGCAAAAAAGACGAGTAAGGGCCGGCTCCATCCGATGATTGACGCCAGCCATGACTGAACTACCCCTCCGAAGATCACCAACGACATAAACCCGATTGCCAAAAGAACAAACAGCACCATCAGCAGAATCGCGGTCCCCCGCACCTTCCAAAACTCGCGCCGTTCCTTGACGCCATAGACCACGTTGAGCTGCTCCATGATCGCGTGGACACCGGTGGATGCCGACCAGAGCGTAAAGATCAGTCCGAAGGTCAACAGACCTTCCGTTCTTTCGGAAGCGACGTGCCGGATGGTTCCCTCGAAAAGCTCTGCCGACTGCTCCGGCAGGACCTGACGGAAGAGATCCAGTATGGCCTGCTGCAGGTCGGGGATGGAGAGGTAAGGAAGAACGGAAAGGATAAAGATCGCCGCCGGGAAAATTGCCAGCAAAAAATAGTACGCCAGGGTGGCCGCGCCGTTGAGGATGTGGTCGTCCTCAATTTCGCGCCACAAACCCTTTGCCAGATCTATCAGCCGCCTGCCAGTCGAAGTGCTCGTTGTGGAAAAGCTCCTTTCCCCGTCGTTTAGCAGCGTCTGTCCACGTAAGTCCGCGTGCTTTTCAATCTTATTCCCGAAGCCCTGAAGAACCAGGACTCCTTGACGTCTTCAACCATGGCCGGCTAGCCCCCTCAAGCCTGCGTTTGGCTCGAGTGCGAGTGTGCAGCGTCAGGGATTGTGGTCCGCTAGTGGTGTCGATGGTGAGTTGCGTAACTGCCCCACGCCACAGGAAGGCTTGAACGGGCCACTCGCCGGCACAGCATGGTTCCAATCGAGGTCGGAATCATTCACTGGGAGACAGCCTGGCCGTCCCGCTCAGTACATTCAAGAATGGATTTGCCAGAAACGCGCGCGAAGATCTCACGGTAGAATTGCGGATGTGACTGCCAGGTCTGTGCCGTCACGATCCGCCCGTCGCACACCGCCTCGTCGGTGACATAGATCCCTCCGGCCTGCTCCGCTTCGAGGCGCACATGTTCGTAGCAGGTCACACGTTTACCGCTGATGAGCCCTGCAGCAGCCAGCACTTGAATGCCATGGCAGATGGAGAAGATCCACTTTCCGGCTCGATCGAAAGCCCGGACAATATCCAACAGGCAGACATTGTTTCGCAAGTACTCGGGCGCCCTGCCGCCAAGAATGAGCACTGCGTCATAGTCCTCGACTTTTACCTGATCGAATGCCAGATCAGCCTCGAGCCCATATCCCTCTCGTTCGATGTAGGTGTCCCATCCCGGCTTGAAGTCGTGCATCACAAGATGCAGCCGCCGGCGTGTCGGGGCCGCAACCACTGCCTCCCAGCCCTCCTCCCGAAACCGGTGAATCGCATAAAGCGCTTCATACGACTCTCCACCATCACCCGTGATTACAAGAACTCTGGCCATGCTTTCCACCCTCATCTGGATTTTGCTGTGCTGGCGGCTCAATGTTACGCCCCGCGTGAGCTGACTGGAAAGGGCGTCGCAGACTAGGCTGGGTTTTTGGCCATTCTGGTAAATGCTATTCTATGCTATGCTTGATATGCTAGCATTTCCTAGAGGACGATCAGGGGAGGTTGCAATGCAAAATGCTGACAAGATTCGTATTCACAGCACAGAGAAATACGTGCTGCCCGCCCGACGCCAAAAGGTCAAGCGTTTTTCGATTCGAGCCGGGGACGTGGTTCGAGAACTGGGGATGAACGGCCGCGTGCCCGCAGTTTGTAGTGCCCTTAAGGGCCATAAGTTTTTACAACACAACAATCTACGGCTGATTGAGATAACCGGGCCGAAATCCGGTCAGAGCACAACTGTGACATACACCTACGAATTCGTGGACACGAAAAAGTCAGATTTACCGAAGGATGATCCCTGGATTCAGCTGCGCGGGGCTTTAAAGAAGGTTTTCAGAGAACTCGGCGGCGGTGAGGCCTATCTGCGCAACGAGCGCGACAATTTCTATCCGCCGGCGGAGAGCCAATGAGCCGGGTTTATTGGGACACCATGCTCTTCATCTACTGGCTCGAGGACCATCCGCAATATGCGAAGCGGGTGGGCGCAATCCGTTCGCGCATGGAAGAGCGGGGAGACCAACTCATCACCGGCGCATTCACTTTCGGAGAGATACTCGCCGGCGCTTACCGCAAAGGCGCGACGCAGGTTGCCACTGAGTCGCGCCCCTTGCTAAAAGAAGTCGTGTCCGAGGTCGTTCCTTTTACCATCGAAACCGCGGACTATTATGCGCAGATTCGCGGCAAGCTAGGCGTGGCCCCGGCAGATGCCATCCATCTTGCCTGCGCAGCCCAGGCCGGCACCGATTTGTTCCTGACGAACGATAAACGGCTTGTCGGCAAGATTGTGCCGGGGATTCAGTTCATTGCTTCTCTCGAGATGCAGTTATTGTGAGCGCGAATCCCACGTTTCGAAAACTGCGAAGGGTAGGGCACCCGGGCGGCTGGCCCACTCTTTCTCCACTCGTGCCACACTTAGGCTGCCCCACCCTTGCGCTTTTTGCAAGGGTGGGAGAGGCCTTGGGCGTGGCGCCGGAAACCATGGTTCTGGAGCAACTCTCGACACTAAGCTTATGGCGAGGCGGGTCCAGTTCCCGTCAATAAAGCGGCAGCCTGCGGAATTAATTTCTCGGAGTCCAGAAGCCAAGGACGGCGCACAGGAGCCACTCCTCCGCACGCGAAGAGCCCAAGAATGGGAAGGCCTTGCCGCGTCCCTCCCCACCCTTGCAAAAAGCGCAAGGGTGGGGCAGCCTCAGATTCGAGACCGCTCGGATAAAAGGGTAGGCCAACCCGCCAAGGATGGGGCACGCTCTGTGGGAATGGGTCAGTCCCGTCAGTCCCGTTTTCACTGTCATATACTTCCGAAATGAAGCGAGCCGTCCGTAGTCGCCGCAAAGTATACGGGCAACTCCTGAAGCATGCCCGCCGCCAGCCACATCGGGAATGCTGCGGAATTCTGGCGGGGCAGGACGGACTCATCACGCAGGCGTTCCCTGCGAAAAACGTCGCGGCGGATCCAGTCAGGAATTACGAAATTGCACCCAGGGAAATCGCGCGCCTGATGGAGGAACTCCGCAATCGGCGGCTCGAATTCCTCGGCATTTATCACTCGCATCCGAATTGGATGGACACGAACGAACCTTCGCCAAAAGACATCGCGTTGGCCCACTTCTCGGAAGCGATTTATTTCATCGTGACGCCACGACCGTATGCAACCACGCCCATCCGGGCATTTTCGATCCGAGATCGGCGTGCAACAGAACTTGAAATTCAGGTCCTGCCCTGAAGAACTCTCATGAACACGAATGACCAACGGTGTTTTCCGTCGGCATTCTTCGCCTTCATTGGGGCACCCCGCTGGATTCGCCCTGGAAAGACTACGAGATGCGAAAAGGGTTTACGAGAAAGCCACAAAGGGACGAGCCCGCGACGCCAGTCAAGAACTACATAACGCCGAGCGGGCTGCAGCGCCTCAAAGATGAGCACCGGTTTCTGCTCACCAGGGAACGCCCGGCCGTGGTGGAGGTGGTGGCGTGGGCTGCCAGCAACGGCGATCGCAGTGAAAACGCCGACTATCAGTACGGCAAGCGGCGGCTGCGGCAGATCGATGGGCGGATTCGTTTTCTCACCAAGCGAATCGAAGCCGCGGAAGTGGTGGACCCGGAAGCTCCGAGAGCGGGGCAAGCGGCGACGAGGGCATTCTTCGGAGCGACCGTGCGCTATGCCAATGCCGCGGGAGCAGAGCGAGTGGTGAGCATCGTAGGCACCGACGAGGTCGATCTCAACCGGAACCACATCAGCTGGGTGTCACCTCTGGGGCGCGCGTTGATGAAGTCGGCAGCGGGTGACAGCGTAGTCCTTCAATTGCCGGGCGGTACGGAATACCTGACCGTGCTGGAAGTGTGTTACGAGCGCATTTCTGTGGAACCGTTTCGTGAACCGCCTGGATCCGAGGCCTCGGCAAAGGGGCTTCCTCGCCGACGCTAATCCACTCCTGCGTTAAGATTTGAAATCAAAGTCGGGGAATGTGGGGAGCAGACGGGACGTGCCGCAGCTAAAGATCTCCAGAATTGCTCTCATGCTCGCGCACGAAACTGAAGTCTGACGCCCGAAGTCTGACGCCCGAAGTATTGGTGGAGGCGGCGGGAGTTGAACCCGTCCATCATATTGCAAACACGCAAGTTATTGATTCTAAGAACGGACAAAAAGGACAAACCGGATACATCTCCGATTGTTGCATGCAAAATGCATACAAAAATGAGACCTCATCTGCCAATTCGAACAATCTGGCCCGCCCGGATCGAGCTCATTTGCCTAAGGCAATCTCGGACCAGCGGTAGAAGGTCGACGAGGCGATTCGACTTGGCGCGAAGAATCATGATTGCGATGCTACGGTGCTTGAGATTCTGTTCGTACTCGACGCCTTTGTCCATCGTCAAGAAGATCGTGTATTCCTGATGCTCAGCAATTGAAAGGAGCTCGCCGTTCTTCTTGCCTGCGAGCCCCGCTTCTGGAACCGTCAGACATTCATGGTCGGCTAAGCTGTTCTTGAATTTCCTTGGAATGCACTCGTCAAGCAGAATCTTCATCCCAGTTGGCCGACCAGCAGCGACTTCGCTCGCTCCAAGGAAGCGATTGCTGCCTCACGAGTAACCGTAGGAAAGTCATCCAAGAATTCGGCGAGAGTCTGCCCGCCTTCCAAGTAGTCCAGCAAAGCCTGAAAGGGAACTCGGGTACCGCGGAACACCGGAGTTCCACCGAGCACATCAGGGTCTTTTGTGATGACTTCCTCGACTTGGCGCATCACCTGATTCCTCCGGACTTGTCGAGACTGATTCTACTCCCTTGATCGGCTGCTACAAAGGAGTGTGGCGCGCCGCCCCTTTTGGTTCGAGGGCGATGGCCACCACGCGTTCGTGAATCTTCTCGATGACCTTCGGCCCCAGGTCTGATACAGGTGCCAGCGGCGATATTGAGGCAAGACCCACGAATTGAACGTGGCTGGGAATCTGCGTTCGGCCGGGGTTATATTGATCTGCGCTGGTTGGGGCGGAACATTCATTCGACGACAAGAGGCACCAGCCGCGTGCTACGGAGAGCGCAGGGAACGCCGGGAATCTGGCGAGGCGTGAGACGCGTCATTTCGCTGGAACTTCCAAGGCGCTCAAAAACCGGGCAACCGCCTGCGTCATGCGCTCCGCAGTGAAGGACTCCGGCAGCGGAATCGACAGCATCGGGTGATTGGTCTGCGGGTGCCGCGAGAACAGACTAAAGAGGGCTCCTTGCGCTTGCTGGCCGGCGGTGCGCGCGGAAGATCGACTCTCGAGGTCCGCCGCGATCGACTGGAGGAACGCTAACCCAGCCTTAGCCAGGCCGACCGCGGCTCTTTCGACGGCGCCAACTCCGTTCTCGCCGCTGGCCGGGACGCCGGAACCGATGGAGACCGGTTCCGCGACCTTGCTAGGTTCTACCGCCATTTCGGTCGGCGGCGCCGGAGTGGTTGCTGCCGCGCCAACCGGAGTTGGCTGCGGTGGGGGCGCATTGATGATGGGTTTCGGTCTCCCGGGCTGATTGACGAAGATCTCTTTCACCTGCTGCAGAACGCTCTTGCGTCCGAGCTTCGCGAAGCTGACCTCGGAGGTGGGCGCGTCAAACACGCCGGCGAACAGCGACTTCTTCAGTTGCATGGTTTCCCACACCCGTTCCTCGATCGTCTTTTCCGTAAGTAAATGGATGACCTGAACCGGATGGGCCTGTCCCAGGCGATGGACGCGCCCAATGCGTTGCTCCAGGCGCGCCGGATTCCAGGGCGGCTCGAAGTTGATTACGGCGGAAGCCACCTGCAGGTTGAGTCCGACGCCGCCCGCATCGGTGGAGAGGAAGACTCGGCAGTTGGGCTGGCGGTGAAATTCATCGATGAGTTCACCCCGCTTGTGGGCGGGAACGCCTCCATGTAACGAAACGAATCCGATTCCCATTTTGCGCAGTTCCTCTCCCGCCAGGAACGTCATGCGTTCATATTCGCTGAAGACCACCACTTTGCGGTTCTCCTCCAGCGTGAGTTCGCGGATGATCTCGCGGAACTCGGCCAGCTTGGGCGAGTGGTGGGTGCGCTTGTCGAACAGGAATGTCGAGTTGCAGAGCATGCGCATGTTCTGGAGGCAGCACAGGATGCGGCGCAGGTCAATTTCCGAAAGCCACCCCTGGCGTTGCCACTTCTGCATGAGCTTGCCCAGAATGTCGTTCTGTTCCCAGTACGGTTCGGCCTGCTTTTCCGTCAGGGGAAGGTAAAACACCTGGTCGGTTCGAGGAGGAAGTTCTTTCAATACCTCCTTCCGCGTGCGGCGAAGAAGGATAGGCTCCAATCGCCGGTGGATCTGGTCTAGACCGCGATAGCCCAACAACCTGCCGTCGGCATCTTCCATCCGGTGTTCCTGGAGGAAGCGGAATGCCGGGCCCAGCCGACGCCCGTCGACAAACTCGACCACAGAAAAAAGCTCTTCCAGCTTGTTCTCCAGCGGCGTTCCTGTCAGGACGAAGACATAGCGGCTTTTTAATTGCTTGATAGTACGCGCCGTGGCCGTCGCCCAGTTCCGAATGCGCTGGGCTTCGTCGAGGATGATCAGGTCCGGTTGCAGTTCGTGAAGGTACTTGATGTCCTTGAGCACAAGTTCGTAGCTGGTGAGATTGAAAAACTTCGGAGACGCGTACAACTTCTGCCGTTGCGGTATCAGACCCTCGATGACCTGCACGTCCAGGCCGGTGAACTTCTCGATTTCTTTCTTCCACTGATACTTGACCGACGCCGGTGCCACGACCAGCACTCTTTGAATGCCGCGTCGGCGGCGCAGAAGCTCGGCGGCGGCCAGCGCCTGCACCGTCTTGCCCAAACCCATGTCGTCGGCCAAGACCACGCGGCCACGACAGGCCGCAAAGATGGCCCCACGGACTTGGTAGGGGAGCAGAGCAGTCTTGAGCACGCCAGCAAGCGGATCGCGACCGCGCCGGTATTTTGTCAGCAGCTTTCTCTCCAACTCCAGCCCTTCGGCAATTTCATTTTCCCTGTCGACATAGTCCAGAACATCACTATAGACAACGGCTTGATCGTCGGCCTTGCGGAACTCGTCCATGAGCTTTCCGAAATCGCGGAAGCGGCCGGATTTCAGCAAGCCAGTATCGTCGAAGTATCCCCGAGCCAGGGCCTGCAGTGCCGGCGAGGGGGAGAGAGGAAGCCGGAGGCGCACACTCAGAGTCTCGCCGTAATGAAGCGACAGCGAAGCCCGGGTGCGGCGGAATTGGTCGTGATTGAGCGCCGCGCCCCGGCGCCGATGTAGCCGAAGCAGGAGAGCCTCGATGTGCTTACATGTTCCCAGCGTGTTAACCGCAAAGTCGGGACAGGAACAATAGTTATCGAACAGGCCGGGGCCACGCATCGCCACCCGATAGGTCTTCTTGCTGGCCGAGCGCACGGCATAGTCGCCATAAAGGTCCCCATCCGGCTTAGCCAGGATGCGCACTACACTCCCGTGCGCCCGTTCGCGGCGCGCGGCAATCTGCCGCTCGATCAGCATGAAGAACCTCCGCAATACTGGGGTGTCCGCAGCATAGCAGGAGCCAGATGATGATGTCTGCGGCAAACATCCGGCAAACTAGACGTTGCAGTTCCCGAGGTTGCGGACATCCTCACCGCCATCGAACCCCACCGGGTTCACGGCTTTTCTTTTTGGGGCGGTGGTCCTGCGGGCGGCCGAATAGGCTGCCTGTGGCGTAGATCGACAGAGTACACATCGTACACCTATTCCGGTGGGGTCGTAGTTGGCGGGTTGTCGTGGCGCGGGAGCTCTTTCAGCGTTTCGTTGACGCGGGAATGATTGGGCAAGCATATGGCTCGATTTGCGACATTGCGCGCAAGATCTTGATAGCTCCCGTTGATTTCTCCATCATTAAACTTACCTTCCGGGGGTTCAGCTCTGGCCGCCCCTTCGAAGCCGAATACGGAACCATTTGGCTCCTTTTTGTTATTTCTGTCGGAGACTGGTGTTTATTGGCCCGACTCGATGTTGCATCTGCCCATTTTCGACTATTTCTTGCCATTAGATCTCCCAGACAAAAGACTGAAGCTCGCCTCGGTTGACCCACTCCCATAAATATGGGGATAAAACGGATACATCTCCGATTACGTGCAAAGTGCATGCCAAAACTCGGACAGGTTTGCCGCTGAATTGGCGAACAGTGTCTGGAAAATTGGCGGGATCGACGGACTGATGCAAACCTCTGATCCCAATTCGGCCGACCAAAGGCTGTCCAGAATTCCTGATCACATCTCTGACTGGACCCACGGGCATTGAAATCTGATAATCTTCCTGCGAAAGGAATACGATTATGCCAGTGAAGGCAATGAAAGTACCTGTGCGAGCAAAGCGCAGCAAGGTGGAAATGCAGCAGGAGTTCGCGGAGATCCAAGAGCAGGTGGAATCTGCGCGCGAGGCCGCAGACGCCAAGGCAGAAGGAGCC
>DATGYF010000792.1:0-6041 GCA_035298145.1 Terriglobales bacterium
CGGTCGGCTTCATCCAGCACCAGAACCTGGAGGCTCTGGAAACTGATCAGGCGGCGATCGAGGAAGTCTTCGAGACGGCCTGGAGTGGCCACTACGATGCGGGCTCCCCGGCGAAGCGCAGTCAACTGGTTTCCTTCCGCCAGGCCGCCTACGACCAGGGCCGCGGGCGACAGTTTCGTGCCCCGCAAGGCGTTGTACTGATCGACCACCTGCATGGCCAGTTCACGAGTCGGAACCAGCACCAGGGCGGCGATTCCAGATTTTCCGGAATCCGCTTTTGTAGGCTGAAGCAGGCGCTCGATGATCGGAATCAGGAAGGCCAGGGTTTTGCCGGTTCCGGTCTGGGCGGTGGCGAGCACATCTTTGCCGGCAAGGGCCTGCGGAATGGCCGCGGCTTGCACCGGGGTCGGGATAGAAAAGTTAAGGGACGACAATCTCTCCTGGGTATAAGAGGAGATTGGTAATTCTGAAAAACTCTGCATTGATGTTTTTTCTCTTTTTCTGTTGGCGGAAGCAAGGCGGCGCGCACACGAAGCTTCCGGGGCGGGCAGCAACCAGCATTTGCCAGTATTTACGCCGAAGACTTACGGAGACAAATTAGGCGGGAATTCAGGTACAAACCAGAGCAACCGCACCACAACCGTGGTATTAGACGCAACGTCAGTATAGCACGGCGGACGGGAGTTTCTCGATGGCGGGGGTGACTTTGGTTATGCAGGGAAGACTCTGAGGGTGCACACCAGGGCACACCGGGGATTTTTCCAGCTGATGCCAAAAACCAAAAATGTAGCGTAAGTGTATGAGAGGCATGGTGTGCCCTGAGAGATTCGAACTCCCGACCCTCTGGTTCGTAGCCGTAAAGGCCCCTCCCTTAACCTCCCTTACTAAAACCACCTAAACCATTATGAAATATAACATTTAGGGGTATACTAGCGTTTCGGCCCTTTAACGAAACTTAACCCGTTATACGGCGGTTATACCTCAAAAGTATAACGGCGGTATAACGGCGGACGGAGGAATGGGAAATGTTAATTGAGTGCGATGTAGAACTCGTTGCCCAAATGCTGCGCACTTGGCGACCTAGCCGGCTGCGACGAAAAGCGTTTCGGCTCCGAACGGAAACGCCCTCGGTTGATGACCAAGCAGTCATTGTTCACTTACGCGCTGAATAAACCGAAGGAATGTTCCGGTTGCGTAGAGTACGAACTCAATCTCGGCAGGTGTGTATTGGTCCTCCTCGTGTTTCACCGCTTGATTCTGGTACTTGGCAAATCGGTTGAATAACAGCTCGTTATACATCCCTACAATGTGACTGTGAGCGTCGTGTGCTGCCAGCCAGCGAAGAAACTCTTCCTTCTGATTTTCCAAGCTCTTCTGGTTGCCCAACACGACCTGCAACATCTGCTCAACCGAGAATCGCAGGTTGTCTAGCATGCTGCGATACTGGTTCGGGTCTTTCGCTATGTAGATTTTGAGAGCATCTTCAAACGGCTTCAGGGCCTGAGGGTAGCGCGCGAGCCAGATGAGATTGCTCTCGACGAGGGCTTCGTCCAGAATCCTTGCACCCGTTGGGTAAAGAGTCGCCTTCTTGCCGCTAAGGACCAAGCGAATCATGATCGTAGGACTGAGTTCAAAGGCGGCTTGTAGCTTGCGGCAGCACTCAGCTAGGCCGTAATCTGCTTCAGTTTCGATCGTCCACAACAGGTACTGCGTCGCCATTGCGACTTCGAAGACGGTCTTGGCTTCATTAAGTGATTTGTACAGCCCACTTAAGCTAAAATGCATGTAGTCTGAGCGAGGCGTGCCAGAGACAATCGCGTAGCTCTTCCGCCGATCCTCATACCTCTCGTTTGCGAAGTAGCCGCGCCAGATATCCTCCGCAACTTCAAGCATCCGAGTGCGAAATTTTATGAACTCCTGAGTCTGATTGGGATCGTGGTGCCAATGAGCCCAGAACTCGCGAACGCGTTGACCATCAACCATGATTCCGATTCTAGCCGTATTTGCGAGCGGGGCGTGCAGGGAGTACCCACCGGGGCGGCCTAGCAGCCCGTTTAAGCCGCTGTAGTCGCCCCTGACGCCGGAAAGGGCCTCCGAGTCGGAGCGGAAATAGACAGTCTGGCCGGTATAACGGCGGTATAACCGTTGGCATTTTGAAAAAATGGGGTCCGAGGGCTAAGGTGCTAAAACCCGCGTATTTACTGGGGAAATATGGTGCGCCCTGAGAGATTCGAACTCCCGACCTTCTGGTTCGTAGCCAGACGCTCTATCCAGCTGAGCTAAGGGCGCGATGCGGTGTGACCGGCAGTGACTTCGATTATAGCGAAAGCCTGAGTTCTTGATAAGATGCCCGGCGCGGAGCGTGATTTCCGCCACCGGGGGCAGCGTGCACTGGATCCAACGAGCAGGGCTTTTGTCCATGTTTCTTCTGGCATTTCTTGGTTTCACCGTTCTGCTCTCGACTTGGATGGCCGCGTCAGCGTGCGCGCAGGCGCCTCCGGCCAGCGCGACGGCTGGGAGAGAAAGTGTCGCGGCCGCGCAGCCGTTTGACGTAAAAGCCGCGGTGGATGCTTATCTGGCCCGGATCCCTCCCGATCAGCGCGCCCGCTCTGACGCCTACTTTGAAGGCGGCTACTGGCTTCTGTTGTGGGACTTTCTCTCCACCGTGGTTGTGATGGGGATGATGCTGCGCTTTCGCTGGTCGGCGCGGATGCGCGATCTGGCGGAGCGGCTGATTCGCTTCAAACCGCTGCAATCGGCGCTGTACTGGCTGCAGTTCGTCGTCCTCTTTGCCGTGATCGTCTTTCCCCTGACCGTGTATGAGGGCTATTTTCGCGAACACAAGTACGGCCTCTCCAATCAGACCTTTTGGGAATGGATGCGCGACCAGTTGGTCGGGCTGGCGCTGGTGGTGGTGCTGGGCGCCCTGCTGATCGCGCTCTTGTTCGGCATAGTCAGGCGGCTGGGCAGGAGCTGGTGGATATGGGGAAGCGCCGTGGTGATAGGATTCACCGCCTTTGTGGTGATGATTGCGCCGGTCTTTATTTCTCCCCTGTTCAACACGTACACCACGCTGGAAGACCCGCGCTTCAAAGTGCCGATCCTGAGCCTGGCGTGCGCCAACGGGATTCCCGCCACCGAAGTGTACGAATTTGACGCCTCGCGCCAGTCCAACCGGGTGAGCGCCAACGTGAGCGGCTTTGCCGGGACCACGCGGATTTCGCTGAACGACAATCTGCTGAAGCGCTGCTCGCTGGCGGGAATCGAGGCCACCATGGGCCACGAAATGGGACATTACGTGTTGAACCATGTGTTCAAGGGACTGGTGCTCAACGGGATCGTCATCGTCATCACGTTTGCGTTTTTGAATTGGGGGCTCCAGGCCGGGTTGGCGCGTTGGTCAGAAAAGTGGGGAATCAGGGGAATCACCGACCTGGCCATTGTGCCGCTGGCGGTTTTGCTGCTCTCAGTTTTTTCCTTCGTGACCACTCCGCTGGATAACACCATCACTCGCACCATGGAATACGAAGCCGACTTGTACGGCATCAATGCCAGCCAGCAGCCGGATGGAGAGGCGGAAGTCGATCTGATGCTGGGGGAATATCGAAAAATGGATCCGGGGCCGATTGAGGAATTTATTTTCTTCGATCATCCCAGCGGACGCACCCGAATCACGGCGGCGATGCGCTGGAAGGCGGAGCATCTGCCGGGTGCGCCGCTGGGGCGGTAAGGAGTCTGGTGTGGGTCGGACAGGAGTGTCCGACCCACACAAATTATGGCAAAACGGGCCACTGGCAATGGGTTTGAAGGATTTCCACAGGATTCGGCAGGGTTCGTGCCACGGGCCCAGCTCAACGTAAAACTTTCCCCCTAAGGGGCAATTCCTACTCGATTACGGAAGATTTGGGTCGAGCGTTTTCAGCCACTTGAGAGTGGCAGCGGGGATGCTTTAACGCTCAACAGACGAAGTGGCGCGCAACGGGGCGCTCCAGAGAAAAAACTTCGGCCAGAGGTTTTCTTGAGCGCCCCTTGCATTTCCGCAAGTCACAGCCCTCCCCCCATCAGATCCTCCCAGGTTAGAGATGTGGGTTGTAATTGGGAAGAACCCCGTCCTTTGGAACAGCGGACCTCAGGCTCTAAGCGCCATTAAATCTCACGACCTAGCGGCACGACTGAGGTCGTGCCCTTTCCCAAACGTCGTGCCCTTCCTCCAAGATTCATCCCCTGACGTCCATCCCGAACATCTTTCCCAGCGCCGTGCGCCTCTCTATAGGGGGGTGGAACTGGAGGATTTTTTAGGCGAGGATCAGTTGTTCGCCCAGGTCGAGCCCGGTCCGGCGCAACAAGGCTGCAATCACCGGCTCCTTGAGGCGCGAAGCGTCGAACTCGACGCGGACCGTGCGCTCCGCTTCGTCGAACGCAATCCGCCGGACGCCGTAAACTTCGCGCATGCTGTCGAGCGCCCGTATGGTGGCTTGCGTGGGAGGAGTGTGGTAGCGGTACGCTACTTCCAATTGCGTCATTTGGCTTTTCCTGGATCCGGCCAGTGCATTACACCACGGAATATCCCTGGATAGTTTCCGTGTGCAGTCCTGCCTCATTCGGCTCGAGGTTTCAAGATACAACAATCGATTATATAAGCGAATGAATCTAATATGGTTGGGCCGAGTTTCGCGAAGCCTATGGAAAATTCCCCAAAATCCGCGACCACGGTGAAAGATCCAGTTTGTGGGATGAGCGTGGAACCTTCCACGGCCAGGCACCAGATGGATCATGCCGGGAAGACCTACTACTTCTGCTGCGCCCATTGCCTGGAAAAGTTTCGCGCCCATCCTGAGGACTACCTGGCACCGCGTCCTGCGCCCGGCGCGGGATTGCACATGATCAGCATAGCTCCGGCGCCGCAGGCCAAAAGTGCGCCGGCGAAATCTGTGGCTGTGACTTCCGCCGAGGGAGCCTACGTTTGCCCGATGTGTCCCGAAGTGCGATCGTCCAGGCCCGCCGCCTGTCCGCGCTGCGGCATGGCGCTCGAGCCGGAGATGCCGGTGGCGGCAATGCACGTGGAGTACACCTGCCCGATGCATCCGGAAATCGTGCGGCCGGGGCCGGGAAGCTGCCCGATTTGCGGTATGGCGCTGGAGCCGCGCACCATCACCGCACAGGAACAAGACAATCCCGAGCTGCGCGACATGACGCGCCGCTTCTGGACCAGCCTGGCGCTGACCGCTCCGCTGCTGGTGATCGCGATGGGTCACATGCTGCCGGGCGTGCCAAGGCTGCTGCCGGAAGGCTGGCAGCCCTGGATCGAATTGCTGCTGGCCACGCCGGTTGTGCTGTGGGGCGGTGCGCCATTTTTTCAGCGGGGCTGGACGTCCATCGTCAATCGCTCCACCAACATGTTCACGCTGATCGCGATGGGCACGGGCGTGGCTTATTTGTTCAGCCTGGTGGCGACTCTGTTCCCACAAGTATTTCCGGCGTCGTTCCGCGAGATGGGAGGAAGACCTCCGGTGTATTTCGAAGCGGCGGCGGCCATCACAACCCTGGTGCTGCTGGGGCAGGTGCTGGAATTGCGCGCCCGCAGCCGCACCGGCGCGGCCATCCGCGCATTGCTGGATTTGTCGCCCAAGATGGCGCGCGTACTGCGCGCCGGGCGCGAGGAAGATATCCCGCTGGAGCAAGTGGCGCCGGGTGACCGGCTGCGTGTCCGTCCGGGCGAGAAGGTTCCGGTGGATGGCACAGTGCTCGAAGGCAGCAGCGGAATCGACGAATCGATGATTACCGGCGAGTCGATTCCGGTCAGCAAGGGACCGGGCAGCCCGGTGATCGGGGCGACAGTGAATGGGACGGGATCGCTGGTAATGCGCGCCGAGCGGGTGGGAGGCGAAACCCTTCTCGCGCAGATTGTGCGCATGGTGAGCCAGGCGCAGCGCAGCCGCGCTCCCATTCAGCGTCTGGCCGACCGCGTGGCGGGCTGGTTCGTTCCGGCGGTGATTGCGATTGCCATTCTTACTTTCGCGGCGTGGAGTTTGTTTGGGCCC
>DATGYF010000793.1:0-7521 GCA_035298145.1 Terriglobales bacterium
TTGTCATCGCCGTAAATGTTGGCCATGTTGTTCAGGTCAATGCAGGATTGGGCATTGCCGAAGTTAATGTCGTGACTGGCCAGCAAACGGTGGCCCTGCGATCCCACATAGCCCACCTGGAGAACCAAATCCTTGGTTAGCTCCCGCTGGATATTCAGGTTGTACTGGGTTGAATACTGGGTCCGCAGGTGCGGCTGGAATTGACCGTACAGCAGCAAGGGACGGTAGAGAGCCCAATCCACCGGCTGTCCCCGCGGAGGATCCAAAATCCCGTTGAATGGATTCGGTTTTTGCGTGCCGTCCTGCTGCAGATAGGGTGTGTTGAACAGCGGGGCGTTAATGATGTTGCTGCCGCCAAATGGAGGCTCGGCGCTGAACTGTTCCAGCACCAGTTGCTCCATCGGGTTATAGAAAAGCCCCCAGCCTGCCCGGATGCTGGTTTTGCCGGAGTCGCCCGGGCTCCAGGCAATTCCCAGCCGGGGAGCAAAGGTCTTGTAATAAGTGCTGGTAAGGCCCGCAGGAACGCCTTTGTCGCCGGGCACCACCAGGCCAGTGGGAATAACCCCGGTATTGTTGCAATCCGGATTGGCAACTCCCGCATTCTGGAAGATCTGGATCATCACCGGATCGGTGAATTGGCAGGGATAAATCGTGCTCACCTGGCCGGGGCGGAAACTCTGCACATGTTTGCTGACATCGGTAAGCGGAGTAAACAATTCCCACCGCAACCCGTAGTTCAAGGTCAGGTTTTTTCTGATTTTCCAACTGTCTTGCGCAAACAGCGCGAAGATCGTGCTGCGGACGTTTTCCACCTGCGCGGAACCCTGGCTGAAACTGTCGGGCAATCCCAGCAGGTAGTTGGGCATGAGGTCATCGCTGCCCACGTCGTTATTGCTGCCCCCGTAGTAGCTGTAAAGACCGTTGATGTTGTAATACAAGGTCTGATCAAAGCGCTGGCGGCGCACATCGGCACCAAACTTGTAGGTGTGGCTTCCCTTCACCCAGCTCAAACTGTCCGACCATTGGAAGGTATTGCCCACCTGGGGAAGCTCGCCCTCGAAATTATTGCCGTAAGAGAACAAGCCCGAAACGTCCACAAAGGGCACACCTTCGCGCCCCGCGCCCAGCCGGGGATGGATGCCGGTGTCGTTGGCGGCGGTACCGTCACTGAAGCAGGCGTCCGACGGGACCGTAGCGCAGGAGTCCTGCACCAGGTTGGTACGCGCCGGGTGAAGAAAATTTCTTTGCGCCTCCCGGAAATAAGTGAAATGGGCCTCGTTCACCAGAGTGTTGCTGAGGGTCCAGTTGTGAGTAAGGTTCCATTGCTGATAGCGGTCTTTGGTATTGGCCCCAAAGCCCAGGACGGAAGCTCCGCCCGCCTGAAAGCGCGAATAGGGATCAAACAGTGTGCTGTCGTCGAAATAGTAATACGCGGAAAAGCCTTGCTTTTCGTTGATCCGGTGGTCGAACTTGAAGGTGAACTGGTCAGTGCGGTCCTGATGAATACCGGAGACAGTCTGAAAAGTTCCATCCGGCCGATTGGATGCAGGGACGAACTGGTTCATCAGGTCCACCGCGGTGGGATCCATGCACTCAGTGGGGATGATGTTACCCGGGAAAATGGTTGCGAAATCTGTCCCGGCCGCAATCGGGCCACCGCCTGCAGCTGAGACCGCGGCGGTGCATCCAGGGCGGTTGATCAGAGCATCGGCCACAGTCTGGTCGTTCAGGGCGCCGGAAAACACGCTCTGGCCGGAAAAATCGCCGGCGCGTTCCTGGGCCGTCGGCACAGCGATCGAGTCGGACGAGATTCCCTGCCGGATGCGACGGCCCTCATAGGAGGCAAAGAAGAATGTGCGGTCCTTCTTGATAGGGCCGCCAAACGTGCCCCCAAACTGGTTCTGTTTGAAATCAGGCTTTTCACTGTCCAGGGGACCGGTCGCATTCAGCACCTTGTTGCGGAAAAACTCATACACGTTGCCATGAAACGCATTGGTTCCGGACTTGGTCACGACGTTGACCACCGCGCCGGAGTTGCGTCCGTACTCCGCATCGAAGGTGTTGGTCAGCACGCGGAACTCTTCGATGGAATCCGGGCTGGGCTGTACCGCCGGCAGATTGGCGAACTGGTCGTTGGCGTCGCCGCCGTTCACGCTGAAGTTGTTCGATCGTCCGCGGCCGCCATTCACCGAAACCACTCCGGCATTGTCGCTGCCGTAGAAGAGGTCGGAGCCGGTCTGCGACTGCACTCCGGGCTGCAACTGCAGCAACTGGTAAGTATCGCGGGCGTTGAGCGGCAACTGGGAAACCGCGCGCTGGTTC
Source organism: Terriglobales bacterium (assembly GCA_035298145.1). GTDB lineage: Bacteria > Acidobacteriota > Terriglobia > Terriglobales > Acidobacteriaceae > JAIQFF01. The sequence goes on from DATGYF010000793.1 coordinate 2,323, forward strand.
ACCACCGCGCCCATCTGCGTGCTGGTGGTCTCGACCAGCGGGGCTTCCCCCGTGACCTCGACGATTTCCTGGGTGCCGCCAATCTGCAAGGTGGAGTTCAGAGTGACCACCTGGTTGACCTGGACGACTACGTTCTTCTGCACATTCTTCTTGAAGCCGCGCTGCTCAAACTCCACGCGGTAACTTCCCGGCTGCACCTCAACCAGAACGTAGTCGCCGCCGTCGCTGGTCAGGGCTTCACGAGTGCTGCCGGTGGCTTCGTTCACCAGCGTGACCTTCACGTTGGCGAGAACCGCGCCGCTGGGGTCGGCAACCCGGCCCAGGATTCTACCGCCCGTGCTTTGGGCCACAAGGAAGGTGGTGGAGGAGAGAAGACAAAGGACGACGAGCCAGCGGCTCGTCCAGCGCGCTATCGACGAAGACATGGGGAATCTCCGAGCTGCGGGTCGAAGTTTCAAGTTGAAAAGCAAGGCTTGTGCGTACCGCAAACCTTGCTATAATCGCGCAAGGTTAGAGGCAATATCCGCAGACTGTCAAGCAAAAAATAGCGCTACAACTGATCGGTAAATTCGCGGGAGCAGCCTTCGGGGATGAAACCGGCGGAGCAAAAACCCTACTTGAAAATCGGCGATGTGGCGCGACTGGTCGGCGTTTCCCCTTCGGTCATTCGGTCCTGGGAGAGCCTTGGCCTTACCCGCCCGCACCGCACCGCCAGCAAGTACCGCCTGTACGCGCCGGGAGACGTGAAGCTGCTCAAGCGGGCGCGCTTCCTGCGCAAGGTGCGAGGCTTGAACGCGCCCGCCATCGTGCAACTGCTGAAGCGCGACGGCCTGCTGCGGTCTTCCTCAAACGGGGCCTCGAGCGCCATCGGCACGCGTCTGCGCCAGTTGCGCAGCCGGCGCGGGCTTTCCCTGGCGCAGGTGGCGAAGGCCGTGGGCATCTCAGTGGGGTTCCTGAGCGCGCTCGAACGCTCGCACATGAGCGCTTCGGTTTCGACCCTGCGCAAGCTGGCGCGCTTCTATAAAACCAACATCCTCGATTTCTTCGATCCCGCGGAATCGAACATCCGCCTGGTGTCGCCGGACAAGCGCAAGGTGCTCGAAGCCGGTCCCGGGGTGCGCATGGAATTGCTGGCCTGGGGCAACACGGTGATGGAACCGCACCTGTTTCGCATCGCTCCCCACTCCGGCAGCGGTGAGTCTTACCATCATGAAGGCGAGGAATTTCTGTATATCCTCCAGGGAGAATTGCAGATTTCCCTGGACGAACAGGAGTACCAGCTCCAGCCGGGTGACAGTTTCTATTTTGAGAGCGCCACGCCGCATAGCTGGAAAAACCCGGGCCGCGGCGAAACCTGGGTGTTGTGGGTCAACACGCCGCCTACTTTCTAGCAGGCGGCGAAATTCTGCGAAACGAAACACAGGAGCAAAGTCTTGGCCAAATCCCGGAAGTTTCATATCGGCTGGCGTGACGTTCTTTCTCTAGTCTTTCTTGCCGTGCTCGTTCCCTGGTCCAGCGCCTGGGCGCGGCCGCCACTAACCGCGGACACGGTCATCGTGAACGCGCGCATCTACACCGTCAACGCCGGTCAGCCCTGGGCGGAAGCGCTTGCCATCGGCGGCGACAAGATCCTCGCCGTAGGAAGCGCGAAAGAGATCGCCGCCTATCGCGGACCTTCCACCAAAGTGATCGACGCTCAGGGCAAGTTGATCCTTCCCGGCTTCGTTGACTGTCACATCCACTTCATGGAAGGTTCTCTCGGTCTCACCCAGGTCGATCTGAACGGATCGAAGTCTGTGGCTGAGATTCAAAAGCGCGTGAAAACGTACGCCGACGCTCATCCCGAAGAAAAATGGATTCTGGGGATGGGTTGGACCTACCCCACGTTCGGCCCTTCCGCCCTGCCGGACAAAAAATTCCTCGACCAAGTGGTGCCGGATCGCCCCGTATTCCTGCGCGCCTTCGATGGCCACAGCTCCTGGGCCAACAGCAAGGCTCTGGAAATGGCGGGCATCACGCGCGACACGCCCGACCCTCCCAACGGCAGGATCATGCGCGATGCCAAGGGCGAGGCCACGGGAGCGCTGCAGGAATCGGCCAACGACCTGATCGCCAGGTTCACTCCCGCGCCGACCCGTGATGAACGCTTGGCCGCCCTTCGCCTGGGAATGCGCGAAGCCAACAAGTTTGGCCTGGTGCGGGTGCACAGCGCGGGCGGCGACTTTGAGTGGCTCGACCTTTATAACCAGCTGCGGCAAAGCGACGAAATGACGCTCCGGTTCTACATCGCTTACTTTCTCGATCCGCCGGAGCTCAAACCGGATGAGATCGAGAAGATCGAGCAGGCGCGCCGTACGTATCACGACGACTGGATTTCAGGCGGCGTGGTCAAGACCATGCTCGACGGCGTAGTGGAAGCCCACACCGCGGCCATGCTCGAGCCGTATAGCGACGATCCAACCAAGATCGGCAAACTGTTCTGGGACCCCGCGAAGTACAAGCAAGCCGTCACTGAACTCGACCGCCGCAAGTTACAGATTTTTACCCACGCCATCGGTGACAAAGCGGTGCGGCTGGCGCTCGATGCCTACCAGGGCGCGGCGGAGTCGAATCACACCCATGACATGCGTCCCCGGATCGAGCACATCGAGACCATCAGCGCGCAGGACATTCCGCGCTTCGGCAAACTCGGAGTCATTGCCAGCTTCCAGCCCCTGCATGCCTATCCGGATGAAGACACGCTGGGAATCTGGGCGCGCAACGTGGGCCCGGAACGTGCGCAACGCGCCTGGGTGTGGCACAGCATCGAGAGCACCGGCGGAGTGCTTGCCTTCGGCAGCGACTGGCCGGTGGTAACGCTGAATCCCTGGCCGGGAGTGCAGAATGCCCTCACCCGGAAGACGAGAGAAGGCGATCCTGCCGATGGTTTTGTGCCGCGGGAGCGCGTCAGCCTCGAAGACACGATCAAGGCCTACACCCTGGGCGCGGCGTTTGCGGGACATCGTGAAAAAACAGAAGGCTCGATCGAACCCGGCAAGCTGGCGGACCTGATCGTACTCTCCCAGGACCTGTTCAAACTCGATCCCAGCAAGGTCGCCGATATGACAGTATCTTTGACCATGGTTGGCGGCAAAGTTGTTTATCAGGCAGAGGACAAGCCGGCAGCAGGAGAGATGAAGTAATGGTCCGGCGTTTAGCGCTTTCGCTTTCACTGCTTGCCGCTGTGGCCCTCCTCGGTTCCTGTGGCAAGAAAGCTCCCACCCTGAACCTGCTGGTCTGGGAAGGTTATGCTGACCCGTCTTTCGTGCACGCCTTCGAAGAAAAATACCACTGCAGGGTTTCGGCCTCGTACATGGGATCGAGTGATGAACTGGTCGCCAAACTGCGTGGCGGCAGCGCGGGAAATTACGATGTAATCTCGCCTTCGAGCGATGTCGCTACCTCCATCGCCGAGGCGGGTTTGGCCTTACCGCTCGATCTTTCGCAAATTCCCAGCTACGGTCAACTCTCTCCCCAGCTCACTTCCCTGCGTCTGGTCCGCCTAAAGGGGCAGGTGTACGGCGTGCCCTTCATGTGGGGACCGGACCCGCTGATCTACGACACTACAGCTTTTCCGAAACCTCCGGAAAGTTGGACCGTCTTCTGGGACCCGAAGTATCGCGGAAAAATTTCCGTGTGGGACGATCTTTCGACCGTGTACATGGCGGCCCAGATCCTCGGCTACGACAAACCCGACCCGTCGCAACTTTACAATCTCACCGACGAACAGCTCGAAGCCGTGAAGAAGAAGCTGCTGGAACTGAAGCCGAACATCCGGAAAATGTGGTCCACGGGAGGCGAACTGACCAATCTCTTCCAGAACCACGAAGTGGTCGCAGCCATGGGCTGGCCGCTGATGACCAACCAGCTCCGCAAGATCAATTTCCCAGTGGGCGAAACCATTCCCAAAGAAAACACCACGGGCTGGATTGATCACCTGATGATCACCGCGGGCAGCGAAAACAAAGATCTGGCGCACAAATTTCTGGACTACATGGTCGAGGCGCAGACCCAGAAGAAGGTCACGGATATCACCGGATACACGCCGGCCAACCCGCAGGCGGCACAATTCATGACTCCGGACGAGATCAAAAACTTGCACCTGGACGACGTCGACAACTATCAGAAGCGTCTTTACTTCTGGCAGAACGTTCCGCGCCGGGCCAAGTACAACGAAATCTGGAACGAAGTAAAAGCAGCACAGTAAACCGGGTGCCCCGTCCTCGTCGTTCCGCACTTTGGAACGACAGGGCGGGAGAGTTCATAACAGACCCCACCCTGTCTCTCCAAAAAGCGGAGAGACGAGGGTGGAGCACCCTGCGGATGAGAACAATTTTGGCCACCATCAGTGAACCTACGACCGCTGCAGTTTCTTCTCCGTCGTCTCCGCTGCTTGACATACGCAATGTGGCCAAGTCGTTCGGGAAAATCCCCGTGTTACGTGACATTTCTTTGCAAGTCGCCGAGGGAGAATTCCTCACCATCCTGGGCGAAAGCGGTTCCGGCAAAACAACGCTGCTCCGCATCATCGCCGGTTTCGAGGCCGCGACTTCCGGTGAAATTCTGATGGGCGGCGAAAGGCTCGACAACCTGCCGCCCTACCGGCGGCGCGTCAATACGGTGTTCCAGCACTACGCCCTGTTTCCTCATCTCACGGTCGCGGAAAACGTGGGCTACGGATTACGAGTCGCCAAGCTGCCGCAGCAGGAAATTGCGACGCGGGTGGAGCAGGCATTGGACATGGTGAAGATGGCCGCCTACGCCGCTGCCAAGCCGTCAAAGATCAGCGGCGGACAGCAGCAGCGCATCGCCCTGGCCCGCGCCCTGGTGAACCGTCCCCGCCTGCTGCTGCTGGACGAGCCGCTTTCGGCGCTCGATGCCAATCTCCGCCGCCAGATGCAGGTGGAATTAAAATCGCTGCAGCGTGAAGTCGGCATCGCCTTCGTTTTCGTTACGCACGACCAGGAAGAGGCCATGGTCATGTCCGACCGGATCGCGTTGCTCCGCCTGGGAGAACTGGAGCAGGTTGCTTCTCCCCGAGAGATTTACAACCGGCCGGCAACTGCCTATACCGCCCAGTTCATCGGCCACACCAATCTGCTCAGCGGCGAAGTAAAGGATGGAGTGGCGCGCTGCCACTCGCTCTCCTGGCGGACCGGA
>DATGYF010000794.1:0-7781 GCA_035298145.1 Terriglobales bacterium
AACTCTTGTCGAGTGCGTTCCCAACTTTTCCGAAGGCCGTGACAAAGCGAAAGTGGATGCGATTGTCGAGGCCATGAAGATGGATGGCGTCTTCCTGCTGGACCGGGAGATGGATGCCGATCATAACCGCTGCGTGATTACGCTGGTCGGAGAGCGGGAGCCCATCCAGGAGGCGGCGATTCGGGGCGTGGGCAAGGCGGCGGAGTTGATTGATCTGAACCAGCACCAGGGAGCGCATCCGCGCATGGGCGCAGCGGACGTAGTGCCGTTTATTCCCATTGACGGGGTCACGATTGAAGATTGTGTCGCCATGGCGCGGCATGTCGGCGAGCAAATCTGGAAACGGTACCAGATTCCGGTTTACCTCTACGAAGCGGCCGCGACCTCGCCTGAGCGTCAGAACCTGGAGAACATCCGGCGCGGACAATTTGAAGGCATACGGGCAGACATCGCGACCAACCCGGCACGTAAACCCGATTACGGCGAGTTGAAGGTGCATCCCTCGGCGGGCGCGACGGTCGTGGGCGCGCGCAAGTTTCTGATTGCCTATAACGTCTTTCTCAACACTGCGGATGTCGAGATCGCGAAGAAGATCGCCAAAGTAGTACGCTTTTCAAGCGGCGGGATGCGCTATGTCAAGGGCGCGGGGTTTCTGGTCCGCGGGCTGGCGCAAGTCTCGATGAATCTGACTGACTTTGAGCAGACTCCGATCCATCGCGTGTTCGAAGTGGTGAAAAGGGAAGCGGCCCGCTACGGCGTCGTTGCGGTGAGCAGCGAGATTGTGGGCCTGATTCCCAAGAAGGCCCTGGAGTCGGCGGCGGAGTGGTTCTTGCAGGTGGAGAATTTCGACTCCAGTCTAGTTTTAGAGAACCGGCTGGCAGCGGTGATGAGCGGCAAGATGGCGGTTGGGGGACTTCGTGCCGGGGTCGAGCCCTTCGTGGAACAGCTCGCGGCGCCCACGGCGACTCCCGGCGGTGGCAGCGCGGCAGCGGCCAGCGGAGCCATGGCGGCTGGACTTGCCACCATGGTAGCTTCCATGTCGCGGGGCAAGAAAGCATACGTGCAGCACGAGCGTGAACTGAGCGGGGCGATTGCGCGTCTTTCGCAATTGCGCGAGGAGTTAAAGGCGTCGATTGATGCTGACGCCGAATCGTACAACGCCGTGATGAAGGCCTACAAGCAAGCGAAGGATTCGACCGGCGCGGGCGGCATCATTGACGCTGCCTTGAAACAGGCGACCAGCGTTCCCTTGAGCGTGGCCGAGCGGGCCAGGGAAGTGGTGGGGATCGTGGAGCAGCTGCAGCCCATTACGAATCCGAATATGAAATCGGACCTGACCACGGCCACGGCGCTCGCCCGGGCAGCCATTCAAGGGGCGCTGGCTAACGTGGAGATCAATCTGGAATCACTGAAAGACAGCGCCTTTACAGCAGAAACTCGCAAAAAGGCGGCCGCCCTGGCAAACTGACGGCTGGGACCATGCACCTCTCAGGGCACGCCACCTGCCCTTTCGTTTCGCCTTTCTGTCGCAAAATGAGCATACAATAAGCCTATAAATCGCATCTAAACGCACATATTCCTTCGAGGTAGTTCATGAAAACAGTAAAGGGTAGTATTTGTGTACTGCTGCTGGTGAGCGCGACCGCCTGGTCGATGCCGCTGGGCAGTTCGGCGCGCACCGTGATTCCTTCGGACATCCAGCAGATCATTTCTGTGGATTATCGCGCGCTCAAGAATTCCGATACCGCCATGGCGCTTAAGCAGCAGGTGCTGCCGCCCAGTCTCAAGGAATTCGAAGGTGCGTTGCGGGGCGTGGGCATCGATCCCGACAAGGACGTCGAGCAGCTTACCTTCGCTTCCTATCGCAGCGGCAAGCAGGGAGTGAAGGTGGTTGGAGTGGCGCAGGGACAATTTGCCATGGCGGCGGTGCTCAAGAAAATGCGGCTGCGCAAGGTGAAACCGATCAGAGTGCGAAATGCGGACATCTATCCCATGCCGGCGGGCATGCAGATGACCTTCCTCGACGAGAGCACGCTGCTTTTCGGCGACAGTGCCGCCCTGCGCGGTGCCCTGGATGCGCGCGACGGCTACACCTACACCCTGGACAGCAATACCCAGATCGCCGACATGATGGGATCGGTTGATTCCGGCACAGTGTGGAGCGTGCTCGATCAGCAGGGGACGCAGAACATGCTGCACTCCGCCCTGGGCGACGCCGCGGGATTGGCGGACTACGAGACGGTGAAGAAGCGGATTCTGGGATCGCGCTATGCCATGAACTTCCAGAGCGGCGTGAACTTCGATCTGGACGTGGTGACATCCGATTCGATGACTGCCACCACGTTGTCATCGCTGCTCAAGGCGGGGATGCTGTACAAGAAGATGTCAGCCACTCCCGTCGAAAAACTGGCGCTGGATAACGTCACGGTCAACTCCGACAGCTCGAACCTTCAGATGCACTTCAAGGCCGACGACAAGCAGTTCCAGGGGTTGATGCATTCGCCGCTGTTCGCGGCGGTCTCGAAGTAGTCCGGCCAGCGACGAGAAACCGGCGAGCTCTGGAGCTCATTTTGTCAAGGTGTGGTCTGTTCCAGAGTCTGCGGCAACTCGACGCTCCTCGCCCTCTGGATTTCGCGACGATAGAAGATGGTGAAGATTGCGATGTCGTAGGTGGCGTGAGCGACCACCGGCGCCAGGAGCCCACCGCTCACGAAATACAGGATGTGGAAGCAAATTCCCAGCAACGCTATGCCGCAGGTGGCGCGCACGCCCTGGGGCAAATGCGCCAGCGCGAAGGCCAGCACACAAACCAGCAGGGCCACGGCCGTGCTCGATGTAACCTGTGCGATGATCTGAAACAAGACGGACCGGTACACAATTTCCTCGCCTACCCCCGCACAGAAACCAACCCATAGCCCCAGGATCCACTCCGTCGTTCCGGTGGGAGCGTACAACAGGCGAATCCGCTCTTGCTGCGCGGGATCGACCTTCTTGTGCTGGAGGGTTACCGAAACCACGAGGGCGGCGGAGAATATCAGACCGAACGTGAGCGACGAAGCTGAAGCCCCCCAGGGAAGGGCGAGTTGCCTGGTGACGGCTACGGCCAGGGCAATCAGGGTGGAGCACACAATCACATAAAGGCTCAAGCGGAACCGGTAAACCTTGGAACCAATCGGTTTTCCGCGAGCGATCCTTCTGTAGCCACGCCACGCCACCAGGGGATGTAATACCAGGACCCACACCAGGAACATGACAGTGATGTCGTCAAAATGAAAGGTCATGGATAGATGAGATATGTTAAGAGCGCGAATCCGAGTCGCCAAGAGTACCGAAGTGGTCGCTCTCGAGGGTGTTACTTGGCCTTTTGCGCCTTGGCTGTTTCTCTCTTCTCTTTGGCCCACCCTTCCTTCACAATCTGGCGGGCGCGGCCCAGGGCCAGGGAATCGGGCGGGACATCTTCGGTGACGGTGGTGGCGGCGGCCACGTAGGCGCCTTTTCCAATACGAATCGGCGCAATCAGTATGCTGTCGCTGCCGACGAACACTCCATCTTCGATAACGGTCTTGTGCTTGTTCATGCCGTCGTAATTGCAGGTGATGGTTCCGGCGCCAACGTTTACTTTCTCGCCGACTTCGGTGTCGCCCAGATAGGTCAGATGGTTGGCTTTCGAGCCCTTGCCGACGCGGGTTTTCTTCAGTTCGACGAAATTTCCGATGTGGGCGTCTTCGCAGACTTCGCAACCCGGGCGCAGATGGCTGTAAGGACCGAGTGAGGCGCGGGCCCTGATCACGGAATGTTCCAGCACGCAGCCGGTCTGGACCAGTACGTTATCTCCAATCTCGCAGCTCATGATCACGCTGAAGGAATGGATACGCGTGTCGCTGCCGACGCGGGTGGCGCCCCGCAGCTGGACGCCGGGTTCGATGACGGTATCGGCGCCCACCTCGACGTCGTTGTCGATCACGCAGGTCTCAGGAAAGAGAATGGTGACACCCTGGTCCATCAACTGCCGGCACTTGGCCAGGCGCATGTGCTGGTCGATCTCCGAAAGTTCGGCGCGGGTGTTTCCCCCCAGCACTTCATGGGCACTGCCGGTTTGCACAGCAACCACGCGCTGCTTGGCCTTGGCCAGAATCGCAGCCATGTCAGTGAGGTAAAACTCACCGTGATGATTGTCGGAACCCAGATTGTCGATGCGGCTGAATAACGCTTTGGCGTCGAAGGCGTAAAAGCCGGCGTTGATTTCGTGTATTTTCTGCTGCGCCGCGGTCAGGTTCTTCTGTTCGACGATGGCCTTGACCTCAGGATGGCTGGCTTTTTTGCGGACGATCCTTCCATATCCACTGGGATTTTCCAGAGAGGCGGTGAGCAGGGTCATTGCGGCTTTCTTCGAAAGATGGAAATCGCGCAGCTGCTCGATGGTCTGTGGAGTGATGAGCGGGGCATCGCCGGAGAGTACGATGATCAGATCGTACGGAGCCAGCACTTCGCGGGCGACCATCAGGGCGTGTCCGGTGCCGCGCTGTTCCTGCTGCAGCACGAATCCAATACCGGTGGCGGCCACTGCGCTGCGGACACGGTCGGCTTCATGTCCTATGATGGCGAATACGTCGCTGGCCGGGACCACTCTGGTCGCGGCTGCGATCACGTGGGCCAGAAGCGGTTTGCCGCCAACCTCATGCAGGACTTTGGGGTGTTTCGACTTCAGGCGGGTGCCTTTGCCCGCGGCCAGGATGGCGATCGCGGTCCGGGGCGCCCGCGGCGGATGGTTGCTGGCTTTCGGCATTCGATCCAATATACCGCGAGAGCTCCGTGCCGGGCAGGGTTACGGTGGTTACTGGTTGGTGTGAACAAATCGAGATCAAAATCAAAGGCTTCGGGCGAGGGCGCCCGCCCCACACAAACCAGACACGCTATGGGGTGGCGGCTCGGGTTCCACTGGGGGCCTGGGTGGCCAGTTCCATGAGGTCGGTGGCAATGCGATCGGTGAGGTGGCGGGCCACCATGTCCTTTTCATCCAGGTAGTCGCCCAGGACCGGGATGACGCCCAGTTCTTCAATGGCCTCGAGGTCAGCAACAATTTGATTTGCGCCTTCCAGGGCGTATTTGGCCTTGAGGGCCGGGGGCGCGGGGGCGCGATTGATGAGGGCGAAATCGAAAATGCGTTTGACCTGGGCATGGCGATTCAAAGCCTTGATGTGATCGGAGGCAGTCAACCCAAGGCTTTCGTTGGCTTGGGTCATCAGGTTGCCGACATAGACTTTCACGGCAGCCGAATTGACCATGGCCTGGGCGATACCCGGAACCAGCAGGTTGGGGATGAGGCTGGTGAAAAGAGAACCGGGACCGAGCGTGATCAGGTCGGCGCGGGCCATCGCTTCCAGAGTCTGGGGCAGGGGTTGAACATCGGGAGGGTCGAGGAAGAGTTGCTTGATGCGGCCGCTGCTGGCTGTAATTTTGGTCTCTCCCCGCACCCTGGTGCCGTCTTCCATCAGGGCCTCGAGCTCGACGTGCGAGGTGGTGGCGGGATAGATGTGTCCCCGGGTAAGCAGGATTTCAGACGACAGCCGGACGGCCTCGCTGAAGTCGCTGGTGACGGAGGTCAAGGCCGCCAGAAACAGGTTGCCGAAGCTATGGCCTTCGAGACCTGATCCCTTGACGAAACGGTGCTGAAACAGGCGGGAGAGCAGGGCTTCGTCTTCCGAGAGTGCGACGATGCAGTTGCGAATGTCTCCCGGAGGAAGCATGTTGAGCTCCTTGCGGAGACGTCCGCTGGAGCCGCCGTCGTCGCTGACCGTGACCACGGCGCAGAGCTCGCTGATTTCAGGCTGGCCGGGTGTAGGCAGGGCGCCGACTCGAGTCACGTAGCGCTTGAGTCCCTTGAGCAGGGTGGACAGGCCGGTGCCGCCGCCGATGGCCACGACGCGCAAACTGGTTGATGATGAGTTGCCCCGGGGTCGCGGTGCGCGTCGCTGGGCATCAGGCACAGCCACGGCTATCCATTTTCCTCAGGGACCGCTGATTCCGGGGAGAACTCAGCCCCTGGGTCGGGATAGAGCAGCTCGGTGAAGCGGGGGTCTTCCGCCAGGTTCTGGAAATCCGAGTCGTTCCGGGCCTGGAAGCGCAGCGCGGCGTTGATCCGGATCGCCTCGTCCAGATGCCGCAGGGAATCCTCGAGATGGCCGGTAAGGCAATCAAGAGCGGCGAGGCCGTAGGCAACGTAATCCACTCTGGGGACCTGCCTGGAGAGTTTTTCCAGGTGCTCGCGGGCGGTTACGTAGTCTCCCACGTTCATCAATGAGACGGCGTAATCGTAGTGCTCTTCCGGGCTCTTGAACTGGGTGGTAGAACGCTCCAGATGCTGGTTGCAGGTATTGAGGTGGACGGTGACCCGGTCGGCCAATTCTTTGCTGGCGCCGTTCACAGCTTTCTGCAGGAAACCCCTGGCCTTTTCGAATTTGTGCTCCTGCATGGCACGCAGCCCGGCCTCGTAGTTTTGCACAGCTTGTGCAAAACGAGGATCCTCACTCATGGGTTTCTTGGGTGTGGTTTTCTGCGCCATCCGCAAAACTCTTCCTGGACTCTTCGTAAGCTCTCCTTTTTCAACCGCTTGGAAGAAGCCGGCTCAGAGCATAATCAGTGTTTCCTGGCCGATTCCCACCGGCGGCGTTGTGACTGCGGGTCAGGGGTCCCGGGGTGGCATCTGTGGAAAAGCCCGACCCACTTCGAATCAGCAGGTTATACGCGGATTCGCGTCTCCGTCAACTCCACCTGAAACCGCGTCCTGCTCGAATCAGTTGATGGCGGCTGCGGTCTGCAGGTCGATCTGCTTCCAATCACCCTTTACGATGCCCTGACGAATCTGGGTGGCTGTCTTTCCCTTCTTGTGCATGGAATATGAGTAGTAGAGCTCTTTCAGGCAAACCGAACACTCGGCGCCGTGGGTGCCTTCGAAACAGCTGTGGAGACTATTGTGACCCATGCCGCGATCGCAATAGCAATAACAGGGCTGTTGATGCAGCACCGCAGGAATTTTGGCGGCCAGTTCGTAAGCATGGCTTTGAAATGGATACTGAGCGTTCGCGCCCCACAGTTGTTCCCGGCCCAGAATCGGAGGCAGTGTGGCTCCCTTGGCGGGCGGGGCGGCGTTGTAATGCGGCACGCCACCATCCTGCTGGGAGGTGGCCCATGGAGCAGAAACGGCCAGGACGATCAGACCTACAAAGCTAAGAGTCAACCCGCGCTTGATCATGATTCGGACACCCTCAGTCTAACGATTGTAACCCGAATCGCAGCGCTGCGGCAGTAGCCCGGAGGTAACCGCGGCGGACCCGGCAGACCGGCTTCAACCCGGTCCGCCTGACCCGTATAATGAGAGACGGCATGCCGGACCAAGGTCGTCCCGAGGAATTGCGCACACGCCCTGACAAGGGTGCCGTTCCCGTTGCTCCTCGCACTTTGCCGGTGCTCTCGGTGTGGCTGCGCGACCTGGTGGTTTCGCTGGCGATTTCCGCCTTCATCATCATCTTTCTTTACCAGCCGGTGAAAGTGGAGGGCACCAGCATGATGCCCTCGCTGGACGACCAGGAGCGCATCTTCGTCAACAAGTACGTGTACCGGCTGGAGCCCATCCAGCGCGGCGACATCGTAGTGTTCCGCTATCCCCGCGATCCCTCGAAGAGTTTTATCAAGCGCGTGATCGGGCTGGCGGGCGACCGGATCCGGATTGATTCGGGCGAAGTCTTCGTAAACGGGGAAGCGCTCGAGGAAGACTACGTTCC
>DATGYF010000795.1:0-4154 GCA_035298145.1 Terriglobales bacterium
ATGGCGGCGGTCAGCAAGGAAGATCAGCCGGCGCATCCTGATGCGGCAGGCGCGAAAGAAAAGGCGCACGCCGCCCATGCTGCCCACGAGGGCGAGCAGGAAGATTATCTCTGGGGCGTATGATGTAGGCGCGAGCGCCCCGCTCGCGCGGCAGTGGCACGGACACAGCGAGTTTCGTTAAACAGCAAGCGGTCGAGTTGAAGTGGTTCGAACAATATAGGTCGTTGCCGCCGCCGCACGAGCGGGGCGCTCGCGCCTACATTGATTGAGGACAGGGTCGATGACAAAAACGGGAGCACAAATTCTGTGGGAATGCCTGGAGCGCGAGGGCGTGAAGCACGTCTTCGGCTATCCGGGAGGCGCAATTCTGCCGGCGTATGACGCCCTGAAACACAGCGATATTCATCACATCCTGGTGCGGCACGAGCAGGGTGCTACTCATATGGCAGACGGCTACGCCCGCGCCAGCGGAGACGTGGGCGTTGCGGTCGCAACTTCGGGCCCGGGGGCGACCAACATGGTTACCGGCATCGCCACCGCCATGCTGGATTCATCCCCGATTGTTTGCATCACCGGACAAGTAGGCAGCAAGCTGATCGGCTCCGACGCTTTTCAGGAAACCGACATCACTGGCATTACCCTTCCCATCACCAAGCACAATTACCTGGTCACGCACGCCGATCAACTGGCGAGCGTTCTGCGGGAGGCGTTTTATGTGGCCCGCTCCGGGCGTCCCGGTCCGGTGCTGGTTGACATCACTAAAGACGCGCAGCAATCTTCCTGCGAATTCGACTGGGATGCCGCCAAACCGCAGACGCCAGGGTATCGCCCCGACCTTTCGCCCGAGGAATCGGAGTATGCGCAGGCCCTGGAGTTGATCCACAAAGCCAAGCGGCCGCTGATCCTCGCGGGACATGGCATCATCGTTTCTGGCGCAATGGCGGAAGTGCTGACTCTCGCGGAAAAGGCGGGCATCCCTGTAGCTCTGACTTTGCTTGGCCTGGGCGCGTTTCCGGCTTCGCATCCATTGAACCTGGGCATGATGGGAATGCACGGCGAAGCCTGGGTCAACCACGCCATTCAGGAAGCCGATCTTCTGCTGGCGCTGGGCATGCGCTTCGACGATCGCGTCACCGGCAATCTCAAAACTTATGCGCAGGATGCCAAGAAGATCCACATCGAAATCGATCCCGCTGAAATCAACAAGAACGTGAAGGTGGATGTGGCCCTGGTCGGTGATCTGCGCGAAGTGCTCAAGGAGTTGCTGCCTCGCGTGCAGTCGGTTGATCATACCGAATGGCTGGACTCCATCGACAAGCTGAAAGGCGATTCCGCGGTGCGGGACGTGCAGAAGCTTCCCGACAACGGACATCTTTACGCCGCGCACGTCATCAACGACCTGTGGCGCGAGACCCGCAACAGCAACACCGTGGTCGTAACCGACGTCGGCCAGCATCAGATGTGGGAAGCGCAATACTTCAAGCACGAAAAGGCTCGATCGTTGATTACCTCTGGCGGCCTCGGAACCATGGGCTTCGCCTTGCCGGCGGCAATCGGGGCCAAAGTCGCGCGGCCTGAGGCCGAAGTCTGGGTCATTGTCGGCGACGGCGGCTTCCAGATGACCATGTCGGAACTCGCGACCATCCAGCAGGAAAAGCTGAAGATCAACATTGCGATCATCAACAACGGCTTCCTCGGCATGGTGCGGCAGTGGCAGGAATTTTTCTACGAGCGCAACTATGAAGCCACGCCGCTGCTGAATCCCAATTTCGTGAAACTGGCCGAGGCGTACGGGATCCGCAGCATGGCGGTGACTGAACGCTCGCAAGTGCTGCCGACAGTGCGGGCGGCACGTGAGCACGACGGCGCCGTGCTGATTGACTTCAAGGTGGAACAGGAAGACACCGTATATCCGATGGTCGCAGCCGGGGCGTCTTTGAACGACATGATCCGGCGGCCCAGTCCCATCGTCGAAACCGCCGCCGATGAATAAAGGTAAAGACGAATAAAGGTAAAAATGCTGAACATCTTTGTGGTGTACGTCGAAAACAAGCCGGGCGTGCTGACCCGTGTGGCCTCGCTGTTCCGCCGCCGCGCCTTCAACATCGATTCGCTGACGGTGGGGCGCACGGAAAAGCCGGAAGTGTCGCGCATGACCATCACGGTCGATACCAACCCGGACCAGGCCAAGCGCATCGAAGCCAATCTTTATAATTTGGTGAACGTGCTGCTGGTTGAAAACATCACCCACGAGCCGGCGATTGCCCGCGATCTGGCCATGATCAAAGTGGCCGCGACCCACGAAGCGCGCTCGCACGTGCTCGAACTGGCCAGTGTATTTCGCGCCCGCGTGGTGGATGTCGCGCCTGAATCCCTCACTATCGAGATCACCGGTGGCGAAGACAAGATTGACGGTCTGCTGGAAGTGCTGCGTCCTTACGGAGTCGTAGAGATGGTCCGAACCGGTATCGTCGCCATGCGACGGGGCACGACTTCGGCCACCGCCAACCCGGCCCAGACCAAGACGCCTGAAGTCGCTGCCGATGAAGGCCTGTCGTACTCGGTCTAGACAAGCTCGGCTTAAATAAGCCTGCTGCAACACGTTCCGTACAAAACTACTCTGTTATTTACCGAAAGGAACAGCCATGGCTAAGATGTATCACGAGAAAGACGCCGACGTTTCATTGATCCGGGCGAAAAAAGTCGCCATCATCGGCTACGGATCCCAGGGCCACGCCCACGCCCTTAGCTTGAAGGACAGCGGGGTTGACGTGCGAGTTGGATTGCCCGCCAGCAGCGAATCACGCGCCAAGGCCAAAGCCAGCGGCCTCACCGTGGGGACTCCCGCGGAAGTGTCGGCATGGGCTGATGTGATCATGGTGCTGGTGCCGGATACGGTTGCATCCGAAGTTTACAAAAAAGAAATCGCGCCCAACCTCACCGCCGGCAAGACCCTGATGTTCGCCCACGGCTTCAACATCCGCTTCGGCACTATCACGCCACCGGCCAACGTCGATGTTTCGATGATCGCCCCCAAGGCGCCGGGGCATCGCGTCCGCGAAGTCTTTGTCGAAGGTGGCGGCACACCCGCGCTGCTGGCCATTAACCAGGACGCCACGGGAAAAGCGAAGCAGCTTGCGCTCTCCTACGGCAAGGCCATCGGGGCTACCCGCGCCGGCGTAATCGAAACCACGTTCGCCGAGGAAACCGAAACCGACCTCTTCGGGGAACAGACCGTGCTTTGCGGCGGAGTCAGCGCGCTGCTCAAAGCGGGATTCGAGACCCTGGTCGCGGCCGGTTACCAGCCCGAGATCGCCTACTTCGAATGCCTGCATGAATTGAAGCTCATCGTGGACCTGATCTATCGCGGCGGCCTCAATTACATGCGCTATTCGGTCAGCGACACCGCCGAATACGGTGACTATACCGCCGGGCCGCGCATCGTGACCGAGCAAACCCGCGAGACCATGCGGCAGTTGCTGCGCGAAATAAAAGACGGGACCTTCGCCAGGAAATGGATTAAAGAGAATGAGACCGGCCGCGAATGGTTCGAAGCCACCCGCGAGAAAGAACAGCAGCAGCAGATCGAGAAAGTGGGCGAAGAACTGCGCGCCATGATGACCTTCCTCGATCCCGTCACCATCAAGCAGGCCAGCAAGCGCACCAAAGTCCCGGCGTAGACTTTCGTAGCGCCGCCGTCCCGGCGGCTGTGGCGGCGGGCGTCCCGCCCGCCGCGCCGAGGTATCCCTTTTCCCATGGATTGATTGCCGGTTAAGCGTCCTGCTGGAGGATAAAACCGGTAGTCAGTTTCTGGTTGTCAGTTCTTAGTTGGCGTCCCTTGACATCCGGCCTTGTTGCCAGCCAAACTGGTATGGCGAACAAAGGGCGAAACCATCCTCTCTCCAGGCGATGTTCATCGAACTCCATTCCCGCTCGGCATTCAGTTTTCTCGAAGGCGCCTCTCTGCCTGAAGACCTGATCGCCGTATGCGGGCAGCTGCAGATGCCGGCCATGGCGCTGCTTGACCGCGACGGCGTTTATGGCGCGCCTCGTTTTTACATGGCAGCCAAGAAGGCAGGAATTAAGGCGCACCTGGGAGCGGAGGTAACCAGTGATATTTCAGATTTCAGATTGAAGATTGAAGATTTAAAACC
>DATGYF010000796.1:0-1839 GCA_035298145.1 Terriglobales bacterium
CGCGATTCCCACGCAATTTTGTAGGCGGAGTCATAGACGACCTGCTCGATCGCCGATTTCACGCGTGGAGCGAAGTCATTGGGTATGGTCTTGAGGATGCTTAGCGGCATCGCGCAAATGCAATAGGCCGCTTCCACGGACTCAACCGGCCCGGATTCTCCTTTGCGGTAGAGCACCCTGACTCCGTCGGTGGTTTTTCTGATCTCGGTGACGGGCGAGTTGTAGCGGACGACATCGCCCAGAGCGCGCGCGAAGGCGTAAGGAATCCGGTCCATGCCGCCAACCGGCTGGAACATGGTGGCCTGCATGTCGAGCAGTTCTTCAAAAAGCATGGGCTGGCAAAAGTTCGACTTGACCAGATCGGAGAAAGAGAGGGGGGCGCGGGGGATTTCAATCTGATCGCCAGCGCCGGGCAGTTGCCGGTCGCCGGAGCGCGACGAGCCGGTGTATTCGTAATTTTGTCCCAGAGCGCCATAGGTCTTTAGAAATTCCATCACCGCAGCGTGGTCGTCCTGAGTGAAGGCCTGATCGAGAGCACCCTGTTGCACGCACTTGGCCAGCAGTTCGGCGACATGGCCGCGAGTATCGTTGATGGCCTGCCCCTGGCGGATGGGTTTGCCGTCAAAGACGTTGTCACTCTGCAGCAGCGTGCTGCGCGAGGAATTAACCTCGACCTCAAGTTCCACTCCCAGTTCGTTGCAGTAGCCCAGCATGGTCTTGTGAATGGAGGGCAGGCGCGCCGGGCCGCAGTTGAAGTAATTTCCGTCGTCGAAGGTACAAGTCTGCGATGTGCCATCGTTGAAGGCCAGCTTCGATCCGGCGCGCAGGGTCCAGTTGCGCCCGCCGGGACGCTCGCGCGCTTCCAGCACGGTGCAGTCGAAGCCAGCCCGCTGCATTTCATAGGCAGAGACCAGCCCGGCAATTCCGGTGCCGAGAATAATCACTTTGGTTCCGCGGCCGGTCGATGGGGGCAGGGGAAAGTCCTTCCGCTGCTCGGTTTCGACCATGCCCAGAAGTCCCAGCGAGTGCATGGTCATGAAGGCAGCGCCATAACCGCCGGCCTGCGCGATTCGGGCGATGAACTCGCGTCTGCTGATTGTCATCTTCTGTTGGTCCCTGGCCGCGCCTTAGCTAAGCCTGCTACGCCATCGATTCCCACGGTGACCCATTCTCAGGCAGTAATTGCATTTTGTGGATTGGTATAAAGTACCATCCCCACAAGATGCTGCGCCCTTCAATCTTTGGTTTGCCCGGTCGATCGCGCCCGACAGCAAACGCTCAACACGAATCATCTGTCATATGAGCGCCGCGTGAAGCCGGCTTTGCGGGCTTCACACGAAGTTGAAGGATTTCCTTGCAATGGCAATACGCGCGGGGTAGGGGTCCTTCGACTCCGCTGAACGTTTCGCAAGCGAAACGTTCACCTCCGCTCAGCATGACCGGGTACGCTTGTGATCAGACTTGGTACGTTGTTTCCCCGGGGCAATCCCGCTACACTTGCACTCTTATGTCGAACCCAATTCAGCCCAATATCAAACTGAGCAATACTCCCGACTATCGCGAGAATTATGCCAACAGCGTGCAGGTGCGGGTGAACGTCTGGGACTTCTTTCTGGTGTTCGGCACGCTTCTGCAGCAGAGCGAGTCTCAGGTTGAAGTCAATAATTTTCAGGGAATTTATTTGAGTCCGCAACAGGCCAAAGCCCTGTCGGCCATCCTGCAGCAGAACGTGGCGGGTTACGAAAGCACGTTTGGTGAGATCAAACTGGATCCGCGTATGATGGCTCCCGGCCCGGTGCACTAGCGGGCAGACAAAATAGCCATCCACTGCATTGACAA
>DATGYF010000797.1:0-12461 GCA_035298145.1 Terriglobales bacterium
TCCCGCTTCTCGCCGATGACGCCAAGTAGATCCGTAGAATCTTGAGCGACCCGACAAATCCGGGGAGCTTTCAAAAAAACTGGCAAGCCGACAACCGCATCTAAGCCACCATGGGGCGGCCTGGTGGAAAAATGCGGCGAATCAGCCTGAAAAATTGTCCCTATTGCGGTTGTAGCAGGGTTTACGCGTCTTCTTCCACGACTCTGTGGCAAAAGTTCTCAATCCTGTTCTTGCTACGACTTGTCCGATGTCACAACTGCATGCGACGGCACTTCCAGCCCATCTTTCTGCCTGCCGCCAAGGTCCCGGCAAAAGTCTCAGCCCAAGCGCCGGATGCTGAGGTCTTGCCCGAGAATAAGACGAAGAGGCGTTCCGCTTAAGCAGGAAGACGGATCGTCCGGGGTACTCTGAGTAATGGGCTCCGGATTTCATGGAGCTGATCCACTGCATTTGGAGTGAGCTACAGGTGTGATGAGAGAAGATGGCTTCGCAACCGGAACTGAATGGTGACGCACAACCCCGCCCAAGCAGAGCCTGGACGGGCCACCCTGAAGACTTTTCCTACTGCAGCCGGGCGTACTCGGCTTTGACCTCGCGCAGCAGGGGGACGTTCGGATCTGCGTCCTTCCACAGAGCCAGGAAATCCTGATAGGCCACGCGAGCGCGGGCCTTGTCGTTTGCGATGGCATAAGCCCGGGCCAGGCCGAGTTTGGCCAGAGGCATAACGGGATCGATATTGATAATGTTCTTCAAGTCCTGGAGGCGCTGAAAAGCTTGCACTGCGTCGGCGCCGCGGCCCGCCTTCAGGTACGCATTGCCTCGCACATAGAGCACACCGGAATTTGCCCGGGCATACACCAGGGCGCCGTCCAGCAGGTCGATAGCCTTCGCCGGGTTGCCCTGATTCAGTTCGATTTGCGCCTTCACCAGCGGCACCTCGACGAATTGCACCAGGGTATCGTAAGGGCGCTTCTGGGCGACGTCGTCCGCGAGCTTTGCGGCCCGCGAATTTTCGCCCGCCAGGGCCAGCGCGGTCGCGCAATTGAGCACCACATTGGGTGACTGGGACAACTTCAGCGCCTGGGTTACATCTTCGATGGCGCGGGCTTTATCCGCGAATATGGCCTCTATCGAGGCTTCCTGCGAATATTCGCCCGCCACAGCTTCCTTGAAGCCGAGACGCTGGGCCGCGTCCCTCTGCTTCTGTCCAAAAGTCCTCGCCGCACTGAGTTGCCCGGCATAGGCTGCCATCGACGCTCGCATTCCTGTTTCCGTAAAGTCGCTCTGCGGATCGTTCTTCATCAAAGCCAGCTCGCGCTCCACGCCTGCCGGGTCGCCCTCCAGCCACGCGATGACCGCCAGCGACGAATGGACTACCGCCGCGCCTGCCTTGCGCTGCAAGGCCTGGTTGAGAGTAGCCTTGGCCTCATCCAGCCGGTTCAGACCGGCGTAGGCAAAGGCGGCGTTCGAATATCCACTGGCGCTGTCGGGATCGAGTTGCACCGACCGCCGGGCATTGTCAAGGGCATTCTCATACTGCCCCATCATGATGTAAACCACCGAGAGATTGTTGTACGGAGTTGAATCCCGCGGATAAGTCTGCTTGTAGAGTTCAAGCGCGGTGATGCCCTTTTCAAGCTGCCCGGAGTCCACGTAGTAGTGCGACATGATGTACAGCTTTTCGTGCTCACTGGCCCGGTCGCGCAGCTCAAAGGCCTTTTCCCTGTTCTTCTCCGCCAGCTCGCTTTGTCCCAGGTTGCTGTACACCGTGCCCAGGCGGGCGTAGGCCATGGCGAAATTAGGGTCGAGTTCCACAGCGCGCTGGTAGAGCGGAAGCGCCGGCAGCTCATCGAACGACTGGTGCTTCACGTCGCCCAGGCTGAACGCCTTGAGCGCCTCCAGCGATGAAGTGGTAGCTTCCGACAGCGGTTTGTCGTATTTCTGTACCGAGGCCAGCGATTCTCCCAGCTTCTTGCGCAAACTGGAGCCGGCCTGGTGCAGCGAATTCAGCACACCTTCCTTGCTTGAGGCCTGCACTTCCTCCCGCGCGAGCGATTCTCCGGTCCCGGCATTCACCGCATCAAGGGTGATCACGTACTGGCTGCCCAGGTTGGCGATGGAGCCGTTGAGCATGGCTTTGATGCCCACACGCTGGCAGATTTCCCGGCCCACATCGCCGGTGATGCGCTCGTCGGGCGTCCGTCCCATGAACTGCAGGGTCTGCCTCACCTTCTGTTCCGGAAAGACATTCAGATACGGCGACTGCTCGAGGTCCACCGCCAGCGCTTTCTTAAGCGTGCCGTCGAAAACCGGGTCCGCCGTGGTATTCACAAAATCGGTGACCAGGATCGCGTCGCGCTCGGTCATGACCGCGCGCGTCCGGCGCAGGAAGACGGTCATCGCCAGCCCCAGCACGGCCAATACAACGATCGCCATGACCGCCAGGTTCCAGGCCCGGCCCGGCTTCCGCTCGCGCGGTGCCCGCAGGGTGGCGGAACTCGAGGCAGCGGAAATCAGTCCCGAGTCCGTATCGCGCTTCAGACGCTTCAGGTCGGCCCGCACCTCGGCCGCGCTCTGGTAGCGCAGGTCGCGGTCTTTCTCCAGCAGCTTGGTGATGATCTCTTCCAGTTGCAGCGGCACGTCAGGATTCAGGCGCACCGGCGACACCGGAGGGCGGTTCAGGATGGCTTCGAAGATGACCGGAGAGGTGTCCCCGCGGAAAGGGAGTGCGCCGGTCGCCATTTCGTACAGCACCGCGCCGAAGGAAAACAGGTCGGTGCGCGTATCCAGGTCCTTGCCTCGCGCCTGCTCGGGAGACATGTACGCCACGGTCCCGACGGTTGAGCCGGGGCTGGTGAGCAGTTCCTCGTCCACGGTTACTGTGGAGCCTGCGGTCACTCCACTGGTTATGGGCTCGGCCTTGAGGGTCTGCTTGGCCAGCCCAAAATCCAGCACTTTGGCTTGGTTGCGCTGGGTGACGAAAATATTGGCTGGCTTGATGTCGCGATGAATAATGCCCTTGGAATGGGCGGCATCGAGCGCGTCCGCGATCTGGATAGCCAGCTCGGTAAGCCGCTCCATCTCCATGGCCTGCTTCCCGATGCGCTGCTTGAGGGTTTGCCCCTCCAGCAGTTCCATGGCAATAAAATAGCGGCCGTCGGCCTGCCCGATCTCGTAGATAGTGCAGATGTTAGGGTGATTGAGTGCGGAGGCGGCCCGAGCCTCGCGCTGGAAGCGCTCCAGCGCCGACGGGTCTTTTTCCAACTCTCCCGGAAGAAACTTCAGGGCCACGTGCCGGCCCAGGCTGAGGTCCTCAGCTTCATACACGATCCCCATGCCGCCGCCGCCCAGCTGGTGCAGGATGCGATAGTGAGAGATGGTTTCGCCTGTCATCAGCCGGGCAGCTCCCAAAACGATTTTCCGATGGTAGGCTGCGTCCTCGGGCAAGTCAATGTGAGGCCGGGTTTAGACAGTCCTGAACATCGGTTGACACAGACACCGCAGCCACGGAGAACAGTCTGAAGATACGCAGTCTCCAGTGCTTTTGTTCAGACGGGGTGTCCCGTCCTCGTCGTTCCGTAGTTTGGAACGACAGGGCGGGGAAGTTCAAAGGATGTTTGGTTCGCAACCTGTTCCTCCAGAAATCGACTTCGCCGTGTTTCTAAAAACAGCGCCGTGACCCACCCTGTCTCTCCAAGAGACGGAGAGACGAGGGTGGAGCACCCGGGCAGCTTTACTCTTCAAGTGACTTAGCCTTCGACGCCCGAGGTCCGAGGCCCGAAGCCCGCTTTACTTCCTGGCCTGGAGGCAAGGCGTCTCTTAGCTCGCGGACGCTGCGTTTGAGGAGTGGATGCCGTGCGTCAGCGGCGATTTCGGCAAGGGGTTCGAGCACAAAGCGGCGCTCGTGCATGGCCGGGTGCGGTATCGTCAAGCCCCTGGCGTGAACCACGGAGTTTCCAAACAGCAGAATGTCGATGTCGATGTTGCGCGGGCCTTTCTTTTGCTGGCGCCGGCGGCCCATTTCCTGCTCGATGGCCAGCACCCCGTGGATCAGTTGCCGGGGCGTTTTCTCCGTGTCCAATTGGAGCGCGCAATTCAGAAACCAGGGCTGAGAAGTGAGTTCGACCGGCTCGGTTTCGTAAAAAGACGAGACCGCCGCTACTTTACCCAGACGGCCCAGGTGGTGGATCGCCGTTCTCAGATTCCCGGCGCGGTCACCAACATTTGAGCCCAGCGAGAGATAGACCCGTTTGTGCATTTCACCAGGATTAATGTTTCCGGTTTCGTGCTTGCAGCAGAAATCTTGCGAGGGAGCCGGGCACACGTCACTGCCGGTTCTTCGACCCCGATGACTTTAGTCACTATCGCCTCGCCGGATAGGAAAGTTACCATGAAATTTCTATGCAGCTGGAGTCGCTGCTTCTCAGCCGGGACCCCGAAGTCATTCGTGTGGTTCAGCCCGCCCTGGAGAAGTTGTCCATTGACGTCGAGGTCTGCCGCGGGGTCAACTCGGGCCAGGAAATCCTGCGTACCGAGAGGTTTGACGCCATCATAATCGATTGCGATGATTTGAAGGGCGCTCTGGGTGTGCTGGAAGGTCTTCGCAAGAGCGTGAGCAACAGGAATTCCGCCACTTTTGCCATCGTGAACGGCAGCACCACCACCCAGCAGGCCTTCAAGATGGGAGCAAATTTTGTTCTGCAGAAGCCAATTTCTGCGTTGAACGCCAAACGTTGCTTCAGCGCCGCGGTCAACTTCATGATGCGCGAAAGGCGGCGCTATTTCCGGCATCCCGTGGAAATGCCGGCCACGCTTTCCTTTGGCGAAGGGCAGAAGATGAAGGTCACGGTTACTAATCTCAGCGAGGGCGGCATGGCCATTTTCTTTCGCGGTCCGCTGCCCAAGGGCAGGGTTTCCACCGTATCCTTCAATTTGCCTGGGGCTGCCTCCGCGCTGGAACCAAAAGTCCAGGTTGCCTGGATGGATGAATCGGGCCACGCCGGCCTGCGCTTTATTGATGTCTCCAAGGAAACGCGGGCGCAACTCGATGCCTGGCTGGCCGGACAAAGCGAAAAGATAGAGAAGCCCGCCAAATGATCCGGCTTCGGCCGCCCCGCCCTGATCCCTGCGCGTACCCAGTTTGAGACTTGCGTGTTTCCGTCGTGCCCATCACGCTGGAAAGGGAAAATCACAACGAGGTCTTATGCTGTCGATCCACGCAAGAATTGATCGCGCCCAACGCCTGGTGCGCATGCTGGAAGGGGATGCGTCACGCCTGGAGCTTCGCGTAGCGGAGCTGACGCCGGACTATCAACGGTCGGCAAAAACCTACGCCGCCCAACTGACCGCGCACGCTCGGGCAGAACTGGAAAAGCTTCTCGAAGAAGGCTCCTACTGGGATTCGAACGACAATACGCCTCATCCCGCTGACTGAGCCAGATCGTGTGGGTCGGACACTCCTGTCCGACGCTTTTGAGTTGAGGTTGATCCCCGCAGGTCAGGGTAGCTTCTATTCAGCCATGCCAGGTTGAGGGGTGCAGGGCACAGTCAAAATCGAAGGCAAAATTGAAATCAAAGGCGTCGGACAGGAGTGTCCGACCCACACGGGCTAAGCCAGGGATTGGGCAGCTGCTTGCACCAGCGGTACCGTGGCTTCTACTTCCTCTTCCACCGTGGTTTCTTCCCATAAGGTCCGGTCGCGCAGGATGCGCGACACCAGGGCGGTGTGCATGGCGTGCCCGGCACGGTCGGCGACTACGTTGCCCAGTATCTGTTTGCCCAGCAGCGCCAGGTCGCCGATCAGGTCCAGAACCTTATGGCGCACGAACTCATCGGGGAAGCGCAGCGGCGGATTCATCAGGCCGTCGCGCGTAAGCACGATGGCGTTTTCCTGGGAGGCGCCGCGAATCAGGCCTTGCTGCCTCATGGCGTCGGCCTCGTGCAGAAAACCGAATGTGCGTGCCGCCGCGATCTGCGAACGATAGTTCCCGTCCGACAGGTCCACCTTGAACGTTTCTTTTCCGATCAGGGGATGGGGAAAATTTATGGCGTATGAGACGGAATAGGTCTCGGCCGGGTACACCGCGATGAACTTGGCTCCTTCGCGCAGCTCCAGCTCACGGCGGATGCGCAAATAAGTGCGGGGCCTTCGCTGCTTGCGGATTCCGCTCTTTCGTATGGCTTCCACAAAGGGCAGCGCGCTGCCATCGAGAATGGGGAGCTCCAGGTTATCCAGCTCCACGATGGCATTATCGATGCCGCAACCGATCAGGGCTGAGAGCAGGTGCTCGGTGGTGGAAATGAGCACGCCCTTTTTCATCAGACTGGTGGCATAGCTGACCCGGGCTACATTCTTGCTCACGGCCTCCATTTCAAAGCCGTCCAGATCAGTTCGGCGGAAGATTACGCCTGAGCCCGAGGGCGCAGGCAGGATCCTCAACTTCACCGGAGCACCGCTATGCAGTCCTGCGCCATTGCACTCGACCGGTGTGCGTATTGTCTGTTCGTGTATCAAGCGGAGTCGGCTGTCTGCTGTTTGATGATGAATCTACCCTTCCCGGTGCCAGTCTGACTGTGGCTAATTAGCCACAGTACGTGGTGGCCGGCAGTGTCCTTGGGGGATGAGAATCAAGATATCTATATCATTAAAATAGACTTAACTGGGCGCGGCCGGGGCCAGCCAGAAACTAAGGTGTTACTTCCTAGGTGAGTTCGCACATGCAGAATTTCAGGAGCTGCGATTACCGATTGAGTCCGGCGGCGCGCCGGCGAAGGAAAGAGACTCTAACAGCCGTCCTTCAGTTCAACGTTTCTTCGGTTCCGAGGGTACTGTAGGCTCGAACTGGGAATCGCTGATCCCCTGGTTGTAGCTGACCTCGGTCAGAAAGCGCTGGTTGGACATGTCGCCGTTATAGAAGCGCGTGATGGTGTGGGGAGTCATGACGCCCTGCACTTCGCGGTAATTGTCGTAAACCTCTCCCTCGATGTTGCGTTCCCGGTCGGTCGGGTCACGCCAGGAATAGGTTTTCTTCACCGGCAGATGATCGTCGGTACTGATATACAGAGTGACGCCCTCATTGTGCGCGTTCATGACCGTGACTTGCTCGACCGGCTTTTCTTCGGCCACGGTCGGGCCTTCGTAGAACAACGCGACTCCCGGTTCCGACAGCCACTTTCTCAGCACCCAATCGAGCGAGAAGTGGCGTCTCCGCAGGTATTCGGCCAAATCCTTGGGATCTTGCGGGTGCGCCCCCTTATAAGTGATTTCGTATCCCTTGTCGCCCTGGTACACGTAGATCACATCCCGCTGTTTGGTGAGCTCAATGCGGTCGCGGTCGGGAAACCTGTAGAAGCGCCAGAACAGTATGCCCAGGCTGTTGGGCCGGCCGTGATAAAAGCTGTAGGTCCGGCCTGCCTGGGTGATGTCCTGAATGTTGAGATAGGCGGGTCCGCCCAAAGCCTGGATGGTCCGGTCCAGCACGGCGCGTGCTCTGCGTGCGTTTTCCTGGTCCACTGGAATGGACTGGGAGGGCGGCGCGCTGTCGGTCTGCGCCACGGCGAGGGCGGCCAGTAGGAAAATTGCCAGGTAGAACTTCATCGTTCCCAAAGTTAGATGCAGGGAATAGGTACTCGTAGCGCCGCCGTCCCGGCGGCTGTCTGGCGGGCGTCTCGCCCGCCGCGCCGAGGGCGAGACGCCCTCGGGACAGCCGGCAAGATGCCGGCGCTACACAAGACTAACCCACCAGCACCGCGCCGCCATTGACGTTGAAGACCTCGCCGGTGATGAAGCCGGCGTACTCCGAGCACAGAAAAAGGATGGGGCCGGCAATTTCCTCGGGCTTGCCGGCGCGTCCCAGCGGGATCGCCGAAAAGATCCGGGCACTGGTCTTGGGATCGTTCAGGGCGGGCGCTGACATGTCGGTGTCCACCCAGCCTGGCGCGACGGTGTTGACGTAAATCGCATCACGCGCCAGTTCCGTGGATAGACCTTTGACCATGCTGATCAGTGCGCCCTTGGTGGCGGCGTAGTCGCAGTGAAACGCTTCTCCCCGCTGTCCCGCCGTAGAGCTGACCAGCACGATGTGACCGGCGGAAGCGCCTGATTTCCCCTGCTTTTTCATATGCGCCACGGAATGTTTGATCAGGGCGAAGACGCTGTCCAGGTTAATGGCCATGGTACTGCGCCACTGCGCGTCCGACATTTTTTCGATGGGCGCATCTTCCGGGGGCCAGACGCCGTGATTGGCCACCAGGATGTCCAGCCGCCCGAAGCGTTTCACGGCAGCCGCGACCAATTCCTGCGCCGTTTCAGTGCCTGACAGATTGCAGGCCACGGCCGCGCACTTGTCCGCTCCGAGTTCCTTGACCAGTTGCTCGGATGGGCCTTTTGCTTTTTCGTAGTTGAACAACACGCGCGCTCCCGCCGCCACAAACAGGCGGACGGCGGCCGCGCCGATGCCGCGTGATCCGCCGGTAATGAGAGCCACCTTGCCAGAGAGAGAAAGAGGGATAGGCATGCAGAGATAGTTTCCAGTGTCGGCCCAGAATTGGCAAGTGGGGGTGTGTGGGTCGGACAATCCTGTCCGACGCTTTTGATTTTGACTCTGATGTTCTTGGGTCGCTAGAGCCAGGACGACGGGCCGGCAGGAAAGCCTCAACTTCCCCAGCTGGTGGTTCGCTCCGCCTTGAGTTCACGAATCAGAATGCGCACCAGCATGCCGTCATAGCGCGTGCCGCTCAATTTTTCCAGCTCGGACAGGGCCTGTTCACTAGTCTTGGCAGGGGCGAAGGAGCGCTCGCTGGTCATGTTCACATAGGCGTCAGTAATGGCCATGATGCGCGCCCATAGCGGGATCTTCTCGCCCCGCATGCCATTGGGATAGCCGCCGCCGTCGAAGGATTCGTGGTGGTGCAGCACGGCCTCGCGCAATTTCTTGCCCTCAGGCAAAGTGGCCAGGATTTCCGCCCCCACGTCGGCGTGCATTTTCAGGATTCTGAACTCGCCCTCAGTCAGGGGGCCGGGTTTGTTCAGGATGCGTTCGGGAACAAAAAGCTTGCCTACGTCATGCACTCGGGCGGCAAAAGCCAGGTCGGCGACATCCTCCGCGGGTAGGCCCAGCGAGCGGGCAATGATTTCACTGTACCGGGCCACCATCTCGCCGTGCCCGGCGCTGTTCAGTTCGCGCGACTCGGCGGCGCTGGTCAGGGTCTCAATGGCTTCCCGCAGGATGTGGTCCGTGAGGGCTTCCTCGCCGCACATCTTGGTGAGCGTGGTAATAAGCTCGTCCACGTCTTCCGGGCCGGTGTGCTCGCGCTGCAGGAAACCTTCGATGTATCCTGAGATCTGCTGTCGGCGCACCGCCGCACTTTCGCCGCCCGCGATTTCCTCGGCCGTGGACACACGATCGCCGCCCTTGCGTTTGGACACGTACATGCCGGCGTCGGCGACGCGAACAATATCTTCCATGGAAAAGCCGTGCACCGGGAAACTCGCCACCCCGAAACTGCCGGTGATCTGGTGCTCGGACAGCATGGGGTCCTGGGCGATCCACAGGCGCAGGCGCTCCGCGAGGATTTGTGCCTGTTCCACGCCGGTCTCCGGCATAAGGATGATGAATTCGTCGCCTCCGTAACGGGCCACGACGTTCGATTGCCGGCACTTCTGCTCCAGCAGCCGCCCCACCCGAGTCAGCACCAGGTCCCCCTCCAGATGTCCCTTGGTGTCGTTCACGCTCTTGAATTTATCCAGGTCCATCAACACGACAGAGATGGGACGGCCGGAGCGCGACGCCCGTTTCAACTCGGCACCCAATGCCTCGAAGAAAAAACGCCGGGTCTTGATGAGCGTGAGCCCATCCGTGATCGATTGCTGCTGCAGCTTCTGGAAAACGTTGGCGTTGTGCAGGGCGGTGGCCAGCAGATCAGCCAGGGTGCTCATGATTAACCGGTCCGCCGGCGTGAAGGCGTCGTCCTTGTGACTTTCCACGTTGAGCACGCCGAGAAAGTTTTCCCCGTAGGCAATCGGGATGCAAAGCACCGAGCGCGATCCCGGCAGCACTCCTTGCAGTTGCGCTTCGCTCGAGGTCTGGACCAGCGCGGCCTCTCCGCTCCGGGCCACCCGCCCCAGAATGCCCGCTCCCAGGGCGATGCGCTTGCCCAGGGATTGTGCCGTGACCCCGGCCTCGGCCTTGATTTCGATCTCTTTCGTCGAGTAATCGAGAATGCCGATGCCGATGTGATCGAAGCTGAAATTCTTCTGGATGTGGCCCACGATGTCGGCCAGCATCTGCTCGGAATCGTCACTCGAAATCGCGGTCTTCGAAATATTGTTCAGGAAGGCCAGTTGGCGCGAACGCCGCTGTTCCTCGGCAAAGAGCCGGGCATTTTCCACGGCCACGGAAACCTGCCCCGCCGCGGTTTGCATGACTTCGAGATCACGCTGCTCGAAGGCATATTCGCGATCAATATTCAGCGCCGCCATCACTCCCGCCGGCCGGCCTCCCAGCAGGATGGGCGCGCCGCAAAAGCATTTGGCGGGCCGGGGCGGCAGGTAGGTGACGCCCAGGCGCTCGCGCGACTTCTCCAGGTCGGCGCGAATGACCAGAGGCTGGCCGCTGCGAATGATGTACTCGGTCAGTCCGTTGGTCAGTTTGCGGGTGCGCTTGGGCAAGATCTCGCCCTTTTCCACTTCCAGTTCGAAACGGATCTCATCGCCTTCCTGAAACGCGATATAAAACTCGCTGGTGTCGAAAATCTGGCCCAGTTCTTTCTGGACGGTGCGCAGGATCTCGTCCTGGTCCAGCCGCGAACTGATGGCTTGTCCGATCTGGGTGAGCAGCGCGAATTCCTTGGTGCGGCGCTGCGCGTCGTGCATGACCGCGTAGTTTTCCAGGGTCAAGCCGATCTGCAGCGCCAGCCCGATCAGCAGGCGCAGGTTCGATGACCCGAACATCCGGCGCGCGGTGTGGGGAAACAGGATCA
Source organism: Terriglobales bacterium (assembly GCA_035298145.1). GTDB lineage: Bacteria > Acidobacteriota > Terriglobia > Terriglobales > Acidobacteriaceae > JAIQFF01. The sequence goes on from DATGYF010000797.1 coordinate 10,981, forward strand.
CGCCGAAATTGTGTTCCCGGGTCTGCAGGCTCACCGCCGTGAGGTTGTAAATGCGCTCTTCGGTCATGACCTCGCGGAACTGCAGGAAGCGGCCGCCGGGGAATGCGGGCAGGGGTTCGGCCATCTCCGGAACGCCGCGAAAGGTCACGAATCCGCCGCGCCGGTAGGCCAGTTCACAGACGTATTCTCCGGCTCCGCTCCTCGCCAGTTTGTCGAGGAACTCGGTGGAAAAGCCGCGTTGCACCGAGGGCAGCACGGCGCGCCAGCGCTCGGAGATGCAGATCACGGCCCCGCCCGCCGGCAAGGGCGCGACCAGTCGATCCAGGATGCTTTGCATGCTGGGGACCAGGTCGTCGGCGGAAAGCAGGCGGGTCGGATCCACGCCCAGGGTCGAGAACGCCAGGGCGTTTTCCTGTACCGCGCTGCGCTCGTTTTCCGCCAGCACCATCACCATCGCGATGCCCAGCGCCAGTTGCGGGATCGGACCCAGCATGTCGGACAGCTGCAAATAGGAAATGCTGAATTGCCCGAACAGCATCAGCACCGACCACAGCGCCAGAGCCATGGCCAGCAGCGTGAAGGCCAGCGAATTTCTCCGGTGCGCGTAGCGGTAAAAGAAAAACGAACAGTAGAGCAGCACCAGGGCCACCCCGACTTCCAGGCGGAAGCGCGGGTCGGTCACGATCTCGGGATGAAAAACTCTTCCCACCATGTGCTGCTTCAAATTCCAGAGGCTGAGTGCTACTCCGCCCACGCCGACGGCGAGGTCATACCAGCGCAGGCGAAATCTTTCGCGCATCAGGCGGGTAGAGATGAAGATGCAGACTGCCATCACCGCCAGGAGCAGTGAGGCGAGAAGAGAAACCACAGGCGAGGGATTGCGGAACGCACTCCAGGCATCGAGGATGTAATGAAGCGTGTAAGCTCCCCATCCCAGTTGCCAGGCGCGAAAGTAGTCCTGCCGGGTCTGCTCGTAGAGGTACGTGAAAACCAGAAAGAGCAGCAGGGCAACCACGGCCGGTACCACCAGTAAACTAATCGTGACGCTGTTCATGGCGCGAAACAGCTACCTCAGCCAGAGTGATGAGCAATTTCTAACTATCAATGGTTTCACAGCGGTTCGGGCAAGACAATAGTCTTGTGGAATGTCTCCGAGACGCAGGTAATGGGCCATTTCCTCTTCCGCATCAACTACTTGGCTCGACCTTTGACCTCCCGGATGCTTGACGCTGCATTTCCTCAGCCCGTACCATCAGGACACGACCTTTCGTAATGTCCCCCGCATTCAGTCCGACCTCCGTCCGGCCCTCCGGCCCGCGCGTCCGTTTTGCGCCCTCGCCCACCGGATACCTGCATGTGGGCGGCGCCCGCACCGCCCTGTTCAACTGGCTGTTCGCCCGTCATCATGGCGGCACGCTCGTCCTGCGCATTGAGGACACCGATCTCGAGCGCTCTACCGCGGAGATGGTTGACGGCATCCT
>DATGYF010000798.1:0-5682 GCA_035298145.1 Terriglobales bacterium
CGCGGCCTTTGACTTTGACTCAAAATCTCGCGGGCGAGTCGCCCGCGACCATATCTCAGTGAATATTCGCTCCCAAGGAGAAGATCGGCAGGTAAAGCGAAATCAATACTCCGCCCACGAAGACCGCCATAATAATCAGGATGACCGGCTCGATCAGCGCCATGGTTGCTCCCAGCGCGGTCTGCACATCCTCTTCATAAAACTCCGCCACCGAATTCAGCATGGCCGGCAAGGCCCCGGTAGATTCGCCGACTTCAATCATTTCTACCGACAGGTCAGGGAACATTTTTTGTGCCTCCAGGCTGCCGGAAAGGGTCTGGCCCTCGCGCACCCGGATGGCCGCATCGGCGACCCCGTTCAGAATGCGCCGGCTGCTCATTGAAGCCCCGGCGGTTTCGAGCGCCGGCACCAGGGGCAGGCCGCCGGCCAGCAAGGTGGAGAGCATGCGCGAAAAATTTGCCACCTGATACTTCAGCCAGATGTCACCCATCAGGGGCAACTTCAGGATCGCCGCATCGATGCGCTCGGCTCCGCTGTCCGTATTCTTCCAGCGCCAGAACAGCACTCCCGCGACCACAACCGCAATGGCTGCGTACGGAGCATACTTCTGCGCTCGTGTCCCTATGGCCAGCATGATGACCGTGATGGTGGGCAACTGCGCATTAAGGTTCTCAAAGAGTTTGGCAAACTCGGGCACTACGTAGGTCACCAGAAATACCAGCATGACCAGCACCATCGTCACCAGCAGCGCGGGATACACCAGCGATACGGCCAGTTTCTTTTTGAACGTCAGGGCCAGCCGCTGAAACGCGATATACCGGCCGAGCACCTCTTCCATGTTGCCGCTCTTCTCGCCCGCCATCAGCGTGGTGGTGTAAATCCGCGGAAACACCCCTTGCGCGGCGAATGAATCAGAGAGCAGCTCGCCGCTCTTTACCCGTTCCCGGACATTGCCCAGCCAGGACTTCAGGTTCGCGTCCTTCTGCCGCTTGATCAGCAGATCGAGAGAATTCAGAATGGGCAGGCCCGCCTTGATCAGTGTCAGAAACTGCTGGTTGAAGATCACGAACTGGCTTTGCCGGACCTTCCGTCCCCCGAACTGAATCTTGCCCCCGGAAAAAAGCCCGCGCGGTTTTACCCAATAGACCAGGTAACCCTGCTGCACAAAGCGTTCGCGGACCTCGGATTCCGAGTAACCATGCTCGACCTGCTGCGCCAGATGGCCGCGATCGTCAGCGACTTTTACCAGAAATTGGGCCATGGCCTGGTCGTATTACTCCTCTTCCCACCCAAGTCTAGCATTCAGCAGCATTAACCTGGCGTGAATATGCCCTATCGAGTGTCAGCGGCAGGTACCTCTGGTAACCCCAGCCTCCAATGTGAAGTGGAACCTGCAAAGAGCTTGTTAACTATTTATAAATAAGCCGGTTGCACAATTACTGTCCAAAGCTGTCATCTACGATTTCAGCTCCGGGGGGTGGGGTGAAGCGAAAACGCTGATCGGAAATGTCGTTATTCTCCCGCTGTCCGCTAAACCGGTACTCAGTTACCGACTCGTCAGCCTCTTGAAATTGGATGCGGGCAATGCGGTAATCGGGCGTGATTTCGAGGACAACTTCGTTAATTCGATCGGCCATGCCCTTGGGCACACCTCGCAGAACGATGTTACCCGGGGCCATCGGCGGCACGTCGGGGGCTGCGGACAGGCCATCCAGTTCCTTCTCCAGCCGGGTCTTGCCCAGGAGCAGGGCCAGGGGCGATCGCAGATCATCCAGTTTCTTCACCGAGGTCCGCCGCACCTGGCGATCGCCAGGAATATAGAACCACGCATCCTTACCATCGCTCAGGAAGAGCTTTTGCTTGGGAGAACGGTACTCCCAGCGCATCTTGCCGGGTTTCTTCAGCCACACCGATCCCGACTCGGAGCGCTCGATTCCAGCTCCGCGGTAGCTTTCGCTGAATTCGGCCTGCAGAGTACGCAGGTGATTGTAGTGATTGTCCACGGCCTGGGCGATGGCGTGTATATCGGGGGCAGGGTTCGCCGCCAACGCTGGCAGCAGCGCAAGCAGGAGAGCGAGCAACCCGGGACCGATAAAGTTTACTTTCACAGAAATGACCAGACTCGGAGCGCCGCTGTATTTCCTCTGTCCAGTTAACGATATTGTAAACGCCGTGCGGCAGAAAACGTAGAGCCGGCGCCTCGCCGGCTGGAGGGCATCCTTGCCCTCCGCAGCGCCGGCGGGACGGCCTCGCGACAGCCGCCGGGACGGCGGCGCTACTCAAGTCTCGCCCAAAAAACGAAAACGTCCCAGACTCATAGAGTCATGGGACGCTCGTCGAACAGCCCTCCCCCGAAGTCTGCTCAACCCCAGCCTAACGTTTAGCCTGAAGTAAGGGAATGGCCCGAATGGGCTACTCATGTAGGAGCGAGCGTCTTCGCTCGTGCAAGGCCGTACGATAGATTCCCAACCCTGAATGACCCAGCACGGGGCAGGTATGGCCTTGCACGAGCGAGGGCGCTCGCTCCTACATTTAATCTGAGGGTAGAAACTTGGGTGCCAGCGGCGCTACGTATCCCGGGGGCGTGCCCTTCTGGATAAAGGGAAAGTCGTCCGGTGTGAGCAGTTCCACGTGCCCGTCGGGCGTCAGCCGGTAGGGATGGCCGAGCGGATCGCGAGGAGTGCCGCGCAGCAGACCAGCGGCCTCCAGTTCGCCGAAGCCGGCAGGGAAGCGTCCGGTTTGCTGCTGGTAACGCCCGGCCAGGGTTTCAAGGGTTGTGACATCTTCATCGACTTGCAGGGCCCGCAGGTGAGCAGCTGCGTTGGCGCGCACATTCTTATCTTTGCTCGTCTGGTAAGTCGTACTCCACATCATGCGAGCCATCTGTTGATCGCCGGCGTGTTCCGCCATTCTGGCGGCCAGAAGAGCCAGGAAAGGGTGAGCGTTGGGCACCCGGGAGCCGCGGGAAAACACTTCGGCGGCGCCCGCGTAGTCCTTCAATTCCATGTAGCGGATGAACCCCTCGTTGTAATAGAGGCGCCACTCATCGGGATTGTTGCGGATGCCGAACTCCTCCAGTTGGATGGCACGCTCGGGCATGCCCCCGCCGCCGGGGGGCTTGGGGGCCAGAAAATTGGTGCCGTACTCGTACGCCACCAGCAGGTGCGGATCGAGCCCGGTGGTGATCTCGAGCAGCGGCGCCAGCAGGTCGTAACGCTGGGCCCCGTCGTGATGCCTGTTGCCGAAGTACTGCACTGCCCGCGTCCAGTAAATATCGGCGAGCAGACCATCGTAGCCCAGACTCATCCGCTTAAGCGCTTTGGGCGAAGAGATGTAAAGCACCTCTTCCAGGGTGGCGCCTTTCCGGGCCTGGTCCAGACGGCGCAGGAGCAGCACCGATCCCCCGAGGCAGAGCGCCAGAAGCACGCTGAATACAACCGTGACTTGCCGCGACCGGCTCATTTCAGGAACGAGTCTCCTGCACCATTCTAATCACATGATCAACAACTTGAGGAGTGGCCAAGCCAACCATGGGCGCACCTTGGTAATCGACGTAATCGATGGCGCGGCGTCGCCCCGGGCTACTCTTAGACGCCGCATGCCAGCCATGCTCTGGTTAGGTCATGTCGAATGGATCGTTGAATCTTCCCAGGGGCCGCAGCAAGTAATGGACGGTCCGCACCAGTTCGATGGGGGCGCATTTGTTCACTAATGTGCTCACTCCGAGAGCCCGCAGTTGCTTGCGCTCAGCGCGAGACGGGAGTTGATGGTAGGTAACCACCACCATGGGCTTCAATCCGGCGCGGTGAAAATGGGTGAGAACCTGAATGCAGTGCCGATCGGAAAGATAATCATCCAGCACCAGCAAATCGAAAGCACCGGTGTTAAGGATCCGGAATGCTACCTCACCACTCACCGTCACGGCGGTGTCGTAGCCTTCGTTTTCCAGAGCCCGTTCCAATGCCAGGAGAACATCCTCATCGTTGTCCGCAATCAGAATCTTTCCCAACTCGTCTTGTCCCATCGCTGTTCTCCTATGATCTGGTTGTGTGGGATTGCAATTACCCCGGGGTCGCCGCGCAGCAGACCGAGACACCACCTGCGCGCGGCGACCGGGGTAGCGGGGTTGCGGCATCAGCTTCCTTCGGCTGAGGTCGTAACGTCGAGGTTCGAAAGGCGGCTCCGGGCATTTTCGTAATCCATGATCGTGTCCACCGTTTCGTATAGCGATTCGGCGTGGTCGTAGAGATTGCTCACCGTGTCTGTGTAGGGCGATCGGTACACGCTCTTGCGATCATCAGACAGCAGATTGAGGGCCTGGGTCAGTTCCTCTGCCATCGCTGCCAGGTGAGGCCGCGCGTTGTCAATCGCCATCCGCTGTCCTTCATTTGCCTGGGGCTTGAGTTCTTCCAGGGTGGTCAGCGTCTGGCCCAGCTGGTTGACCTGCTGTTTAAGGGTTTCGAGACTGTGAGCATGACTCCTCCAGTCCAGTTGCCGCGCAGGGGTCATCGAGTCCAGCGTGCCGGCGTGACGCCGCGCCTCATGAGCCTTCTGTTTGAACGAAGCCAGATGATTGCTCACATCCGGATGCCCGTTATCCACTTTTTGGGACACGTTGGCGCGCGCCGGCACTGAAGTTAGAACGCCCACCAGCATTGCGGTCATTAAAGACGATGCCATCCATGATTTGTTTTTCTTTACGGTCATTAGTCCTCCTCCTATTGGCTGCTCAATCCCCTTAGGGGGCCCGCGAACTTGGGGCAGCTGAATCATGAAAGGTGAGATGCGCCAGCCTGAGCTCGCAAAGGCTACAAAATATGTGCGTGATCGTTAGCTTTTGCTTCAGGAAGCGGAGCTCGATGGATGCCGGATCGAAGCACCAACGGCAGCGCGCTTCGGTGGCGCACGTGGAGACAGGGAAGCGGATACTTAATATAAATTGAGGAATCGACAAGCATTGCCAATATATTGTTAATCTTGAATCGACATGGAATGGCTAAACTACCATCACCTGCACTATTTCTGGACGGTGGCTTCGTCAGGCAGCATCAGCAAGGCCAGCGCGGAGCTGCATGTTTCGTCTTCCGCCATCAGCACTCAGTTGCGTAGCCTCGACGAGAGTCTGGGGGAGAAGTTGTTTGTCCGCTCCGGCCGCAATCTGATCCTGACGGAAGTCGGGCGTGTGGTCTTCAGCTATAGCAGCGAGATTTTCGCGCTGGGCCGGGAGTTGACCCAGACGGTAAAGAACCGGCCCACGGGACGGCCCCTGCGCCTCTTGGTCGGTGTAGTGGACGTACTCCCAAAAATGATTGCGCAATGGTTGATCGCGCCGGCCCTGAAGCTACGCGAGCCGGTGCGCATCGTCTGCCGGGAAGGGAATTCCGAGCAACTGACCGCGCACCTGGCGGAACATGAACTCGATGTGGTGTTGTCCGACGTGGCGTTCTCCCCTACTGGCGGGGCTCGAGTCTATAACCATCTTCTGGGCGAGTGCGGGGTGACTTTTGTGGCCACCCCGAAGCTCGCGAAAGGCCTCAAGTGCAACTTTCCGCGCTCGCTGGATGGCGCTCCCATGCTGCTGCCTGTGGAAAATACCGGAGCCCGCAGAAACCTAAACTATTGGTTTGATTCCCAGGGAATTCGGCCTCAGATTACAGGCGAGTTCCAGGACCATGCCCTGCT
>DATGYF010000799.1:0-1805 GCA_035298145.1 Terriglobales bacterium
CGCCGGGGCATGATCGATGACGGGAACGTGCCTCAGTCCCTGCAGAAACCGCTGAAGGCGCTGGAGAGTCGCGGCAATCCCTACGGCAAGATGGAAAAGAAGAGAGCCGACTGGGCTAACGCCAAGGAATTCCGGCAAACCTGCCCGGTGAAAACCCTGGATGGGAAGAACCACGCCGACACTTTGTATTTCGTGGACAGTGTCACTTCCTACGATGACCGGATGCAATCCATTGGGCGCGCCACGGCAAAGATCCTCGACCACGTAGGCGAGAATTTCGGAATCCTGGGTGCCGCGGAAAAAGATAGCGGGCATGAAGTCCGCAGGTTCGGCGAAGAGACGCTGTTCATGGCTCTGCGCGATCACAACGTGGATGCCATCAAAGCATCCGGAGCAAAGCGGATCGTCACTGCCGATCCGCACGCCTTCAACGCTTTGAAGCATGACTACAAAGACATGCCGCCAGTCGAACACATCAGCCAGGTGATCGCCAGCGAACTGAAGTCCGGCAAGATCACGTTCAATGCAGTGGAAAATGGCGATGACGTTTACACCTACCACGATCCCTGCTACCTGGGGCGGCACAACCAGATTTATGACGACCCGCGAAATGTGCTCGATGCCATTCCCGGCCTGAAGCGAGTCGAGATGAGCCGTTCGCGAGACCGCTCGTTCTGCTGCGGTGGCGGCGGACTGGCGATGTTCTACGAGCCGAAAGAAGAAGAACGGATGGGCGTGAAGCGAGTCCGGATGGCTGCCGAGGCCGGGGCGAATGTGATCGTGACCGGCTGCCCATTTTGCATGGTCAATATAGAAGATGCAATCAAGGTCGCCGGCATGGAAGGGAAGATGACGGCCATCGATCTGGCGGAACTGACGGAGAAACAGATGATGCGAGAAAGCCCGGTTGTGGAGACCAAGGGGACTGTCGAAATCCAGCAAGAGAGCGTCGCAGGGAGGTAACTGTGGAAATTCTAGTTTGTGCAAGAAGAGTGCCTGACACCTCGGAAAACGAGATCACGCTTAACAGCGCGGGAAACGATATCGAGCGCGACGAGTTGGTCTATTCGGTGAACGAACCCGACAACTACGCGGTCGAAGAAGCTCTGCAGATTGTGGCCAACGCCGGCGGAAATGTGACTGTGGTTACAGTGGGCGGCGAAGACGACGAGGAAATCCTCCGCCGGGAGATGGCCATGGGCGCGCACCATGGCGTGCTGATCTCCGACGGAGCCTTCAGCGGATCGGATGGGCGCGGTATCGCGACCCTCCTGAAAGCGCTTGTCCAGAAAGGCAACTACGACCTGGTTCTGACCGGAGTGCAGGCCGAGGATGGCGGGGCGCAGGTCGGTGGGATGCTGGCGGCGATGCTCGACTACCCTTTTGCTTCGCTGGTGAATTCGATCGAAGTCCTGGACGGACGAAAGCTGAAAATCGGGCGGGAGATCGCAGGCGGCAACAGGGAGATCAGTGAGATCGATCTGCCGTGCGTGCTTTCGATTCAGACCGGCATTAACGAGCCGCGTTATGTCGGTATGCGAGGCATCCGTGCTGTGGCCTCGGTGCCCATTCCAACTTACGGCGTGTCTGAGCTGGGTATTGACCCTGGCGCGGTTGGCGAAGCCGCGGCACGAGTGAAGCGGGTGGATTACTTCCTGCCCCAACTGGGCAAGGGAGCCGAGATGCTTGAAGGCAGCCGGGAAGAAGTTATCGACAAATTGGTTGAGTTGGTTGCAGCCAAAGGAGGGCTGAAGTAATGGCTCGAATTTTTGCGTACATCGTACATAAAGGTGGCGTGGCCGATG